>JANPAD010000119.1:0-9292 GCA_031429735.1 Bdellovibrio sp.
GGTGGATGTGTTCTGGTTTGGGTGGCACCTGAAAACCGTCAACGTGTGATCGACGCCTGCGTTGCTGCCGATTTTAAATGTTTGCCCGCAAAACCGGTTGAGCCGCTATGACCAAAAAAAAGACGGCGGTTCCCGCAGAAAAGAAGAACACGAAGATAGGTTCGCCTGAGAAGCTACCTGAGGTGGTACGCTTTATCGGGATCTCTTTGGCCGGAGGCAAATCGGATAAAGCCTGTGTTGCCGTACTTGAGTATTATCCAGAAAATAAAAAACTTTTTCTTTCGCGTCTGTTTGAAAAAATAAAATCTGACGAGCAGATTTCAGCTGACTTGAAAATTCATGAGTTGGTTGAACAAGATCCTTCGCATACTGAGTACGTGGCCTTCGACATTCCGTGGCGACTGCCGACCTGTATTACCTGTCGACTTAAATGCCCGGGCTTTGAAAACTGCCACGAGCAACACATTGAATGGATGTGGCATCATCACCGTGAACGCATCCAGAAGAAGCGTCCTAAAAAACTTTTCACGCCGTACACCCAGCGCGCCATTGAAATGCATTTTCTGACCGAACTTGAAGAAACTTTTAATTTGCATCACGCCATGGGCTCGAACAGCGCGCCGTTATTGGCCCGCGCTTCGTTCATTCAACGACGGCTGACTTCAGAGTGTATTGAAGTTTACCCGATGTTAACGCTTTGGAGACTTGGGCACACGTTGAAGCTTATGAAGTCGCAACTTCGCAGCTACCGTGCAGCCTTCGGTGGAGATGAAGCTCGCGCTCAGTTTCTGCAAAGTCTGAATGAAAGTAATATTGCGTTCTTGTACAATCAGGACATGAAACAGATGGTTGAAAACAGCCATGCATTCGAAGCCTTTTTGTGCGGCTTCACCGCTTATTTGAAATATAAAGGTCTGACCGAGAAAAAACCTAAGACTTTTCCAAAAGGCGAAGACTGGATTGAATTTCCGGTTAAAGATTTAAAAGTGAAGGATATAACCCACGGATGATTCACTGGAAGCAGAAATCGACAACAAATCTTGATGTGGTTTACTTCGACTACGAAAAAAAGGCCAAGTACGAAGAGGCCAACGAAGTTTACATTTGGGACTTGGATAAAACCTATCTTGAAACTTCGATAGATAGTTTTGCGGGCCTCATGCACACGGTTTTTGAAAAAGCTTTCACAAAAAAGAACATTCCCGGGACCCCGGACCTGCTGCGAAGCTTAGCTCGGTTTAGAAAAAAGCATTTTAATGAAAAAGACTTCTTCTTGTTTTTTGTTTCGGCTTCACCGCCGCAAATGGAAAGTAAAATTGCCGAAAAGTTTGAAATTGATGATATTAAACCCATCGGCATGTTCTATAAAGACAACCTTAAAAACTTTGCACCGAAACGATTAATCTTTCTTAAAAAGCAAATCGGTTATAAAGTGCAGGCGCTTTTACAACTGCGTGCACGGCTTGCGCCGAATGTACGCATGATCTGCTTCGGGGATGATTCCGAATCTGACGCCACAATTTACAATTTGTTTTCGGATATCTGTGCGCGTCGGCAAACCGAAACTCAACTCGTCGACTTATTAGACACCTTCGGCATTACGCATCAGCAGATTGATGAGATTTTGCGTTTGCAGAATCTTATTCCGATTCAAGATCCGGTTGAAAAAGTTTATATTAATCTCGCGACAGACACCGATCCGGAATATTACCTTAAATACGGTCGTCGTACTGTACCGACCTATAATACATTTCAAGTGGCCTTGGATTTTGTGCAAGATCAGCGTCTTTCGCTTGAAGAGTTGGGTTTTATTGCGGATGGGCTGATTGAAAAGTACGGGTTTTCGCCGGACCTACTTGTGCGTGCGTTTGAAGACTTGATCCGTCGTCGTGTGATCGGTCTTTCCAGTTTTGAAATGATAAAAAATTATTTTATCGAGAAAAAGATTCTGCCGCTGACTTGGCATTCAAAAATAGAACCGCTTCGCGAAAAGACGGTTGACCAAGGCCGCGTCTATGAACTGGACGGTATTTTTGAGCCTTGGATTCCGCGTCGGATCGATTATTTAAAAGATTACCGCTAAACCGAAACTGAGAGGAAACCTTATGAGAAGTCTACTTTTTGCCATTTTGAGTTTGACTGCGTTTGCGGTACATGCCGATGACCTTCATTTAATTTTAGTTAACGGTGTCGCTGAAAAAAGTATTGCACCCAACATGCTGGTGGTTCGTTTTGAATCCTGGGCGAAGGCTTCGTCGGCCCAAAAGGCGCAAGAGCAACAGGCTGTTCAGTACGCCCAGTTTAAAAAGCAGTTGGATAGATTCAAAATAAAAAAAGAAGATATTGAAACTGAATCTTTCAATGTTTCACCGGAGTATGTTTACGATCAAAAGACCCAAGTCAATAAAATCACCGGCTACCGCGTAAGCCACAACCTTGTGGTTGTTAACCGCAACGTCGACGAAGGCGGACAGTTCTTGGATGGCATCGTGACCAGTCGGGGCGAGTACGCGGGACTTAACGTCAGCAGTGTCGGGTGGGATTCTGATCAAAAATCAAAGGTTGAGCTTTCAGTCTTAGCTGACGCGGTTAAGAATGCCCGCGCCCGCGCCAACGAATTGGCCTCGGCGGCGGGTATTAGCATCAAAGGTGTTCATAGAATACAGCACAACACTTATAATCCTCCGGTGGCTCAGCCGTATATGGAGAAGGCGGTCATGTCGATGCGTGCCGATTCAGCCGCCCCGCCGACCGAGCTTTCGTCAGGTCAAATTAAAGTGAGAGTCGAAGTCCAAATGGAGTTTGCGATCTAAACAGCCCGCTTTTCGGGCCGCGCCATTAACAGAATCTTAACCCTAATTTGTTTGCTTGGCCCTAATAAGAATGACATATTTTTGGGGTTCCAAAAACCAATTAAAAGGAGATTTTATGTTAAAAACCGCAATCGTTCTGGCTGTTACTTTCGTTCTGAATATGGCTATGGCCGCTGATGTTGCTGTTGTACCGTACACAGATGCAGCTAAGTACTACAACCAAACAAAAACAATTGAAGGCACAGTAGCCGGCACTTTCTGCAATGAAAAAATGTGTTTCTTGAACTTTGATAAAGATTACAAAAAATTCGTATCAGCTGTCATCATGTCGTCTGATTTTGCAAAATTTTCTAAATTACCGGCGAAAGACTTAAAAGCTGAATTAGACAAGATGTACGTCGGTAAAAAGGTTCAAGTCACAGGTATGCTTAATGAGTACAAAAGCAAAACCGATGCAACCGGTCGCCCGCAAATTAACTTAACGGACGCGACAAACATCAAAGTCGTTACAAAATAATCTCTGTTAAATAATAAGATCATTTGCTATAAATCCTCCGAAGCAATCTCGGGGGATTTTTTTATGAAAAACTCAGTTTTAAAAAGTCATTTTAGCTCAGTTTTAGCGACTGTATTTCTTTTTTTACCAGCGGCATCTTTTTCGATGCAATTGGGTGAACTCAGCATGGCCGGTCCGGGTTGTTTTGGTTCTGGAAAAATAGTGGCCATCAGCGGACAAGACGGGCGCTACGCCATTCCGATGCGTGTCCGTGTTAATAAGAAGGCGGAAGTGGCTTTTGATCGTAAAAGCTGCCAGGTTCGTATTCCGGTGACACTCGCGTCGAATGAAAAGTTACAACTTGTTGAGGCTTCGCAAGTGGTACGTGTGGTCAGCCAAAAAGATGCAGATATCAAAACAAATTTAACTCTGGGTTTAGTCGGACGCGGCAGTAAAACGGCCAGCTTTCAGTTTAAAGCTGTTGAAGAAGAAACGTCACACATTGAAATTGTTAAAAGCGAAGGCTTAATTTCAGAATCTGATTGCGGTAAAAGTACGATGTTAAGTGGGAACCTGAATGCCCTTGTCACCGGTACGAACGCCCAAGCGTTCGTTTCAACCGGCGCACTTATGCTTACCCTCCGCGTTGTGAGCTGCGATTAACTTCGACTAAGCCTTTTGAATTCTCGATTGCTTTGCACGCAGATGCTGCACCTAACAGTTTAATTTTACCTTTAATGTTAGAGCAAAGATCTGCGGCTGTATTGATGAACACAGCTTTACCGCGGTGATCCGAGAAAGTTTTGATTGAAGAATCAACTGCAACCAATTTACCCCGCGTGTTATTCACTCTATTGATATTTAATCCGCAGATAACAATTGTACCACGAACATCTTCAACGCTATAAAGAGTAGAAGATCCAACAGATTCAGGTGTGATAACTGTTAAGCCACGCAATTTGAAAAGATTTAAAACATTAGCCAAAGAAGTCAAAAAGCGAGTTTGTTTTTTGTTTAATCTACAAAGACCTTCGTAATCAATGTCATCTTTGTCGTCTTCTGAATTTACATAACAACGCTCAGCCGGAACTTTAGCTTCATGTTCGTCTTTATGTTCTTTGTCATCTTTTTCACTTTTAGCGTTTTTATCTTTTTCGTCTTTATCTTTCTTATTTTTTTCGTCTTTTTCGTCTTTGTCCTTTGAGGCGACTAAAATAGTCTTCGGTTGTTTGAGGCAACTCACAGCAGCTTCAGGTTCGTCTGCTAAGGCCCAATTGATACAATCCTTATCTTCTTCGGTTAACTCAGGTTCGTCGCTCGCAGGAGTTCCAGTCACAACCGGAGTGCCAGCAGGAGCAGGAATTGGAGTTGGGGAAGGCATTGGCCCCGGAGCAGAAGGATCAACTACAACAACGACTGGTGTACCTGAGGGATTCGGTGTAGGGCCCGGAGCCGGAGCCGGAGCCGGAGCTGGTTGTTGTACAACGATGATTTCTTCTGTTTCGCCTGCTGGCGTTTGAGGTGTAGGCATCGGCGCTGGAGCAGGCGCTGGAGCCGGTTGTTGTACAACAATGATTTCCTCTGACTGGCCAATTGGTAGTATCGGAGTAGGACTAGGTAACGGACTAGGTAACGGCGTGTTGTTAGCTTCTTGTCCACCGGAAGTCGGTTGAATAATTAAAGTACTCGAATTATCCGGCAATTGATCTGAACTCAACGGCGGAGTTGCCTCATCAGTCGATGTTGTACCATTTGAACCATCGTTTTGACCTAAAGACTGACTTGAATTTTCTGGAGTCATATCTTGCTGTGCAATTTTATTTGAACAGTTTTGAAAACCAACTAATAAGACAGCTGTCGTTGCGCTGATGATAAGACTTCTTACAAGATTTTTTGACATAGGCACCCCACAAAGATAGTAAATGCAAAAGAAAGACCGTTTTAAACAATTATATTAGAGTTGGAAGGCGAAATTTGTCGATATTTTAAAAACTCACTAAAATATCGACGTCGCAAAATGAGCATCAGTCTCAATACAAAACGCTTTTTAAAAAAGTGTGCTGAGATTTAAGCTAAGATATTGGTTCAATTTGATTTTATCTGAGAAATCGGACTCTTTAGGTCGCGGTTGTGACGATCTAATGTTCACTGATGTCGGATCATAGATCTGCGCAACGCTAACACCGTAGCTGAGGCCTAAGGCTAAATGTGTATTAATAAAGAACGATTGTGTCACAGCCGTTTGGACAAAAGGTTTTTGACTTGAACCGAACGTCTGCATTCCCAAATCTGTGTCAAGTTTGGTCGTAGCTGTCATGGTTGAATTTTTAGACAAGCTGATTTTACCGTAATAAAAATGATAACCGAAACTAAAAAAAAGTGACTGTGTCGGTTCCGGCGCACGGCCGAAATCAAGTTGGGCCGTGCCTTCGTACAACTGCTGTGAATAAGTTGTTTGACCGCCAAAACGGTTCTTCATGCCGAGGCCGTAAGAAATCTCATCCGACGCAAAGTAAGAGGCTCGCAGCAGATAATAATTTGCATTGATCAGCGGCTCATCCAAAATATTTCCGCCCGAAAAATCAAGCATAAAACGACCGTGCTGGCTGAGCTTTTTATTTAAAACCGCGCTGGTCACGTCGGTTTTAGGCACAACGGATTCGCCCGGCAGTTCTTTTTCATCAATCTGCACATCTTGAGAAACAACGGGCGCACTTAATTCGGGTGCTGTGGTGTCAATAATTTCAATGTCATTCGTCGGAGCGGGTGCAGGGCTCGGAGCCGTCGCTTCGGCCCACGCGTAAGAAAGCGGTAAGGACAGCAAGCCTGCAATGAAAAGCGCCGAAGTGAGCTTACTTTTGGTATTCATTAAAAAGCCCCTTATTAGCTTCAACCTCTTCGATAAAGTTCGTTCGGCGGTTGAAAAGCTCTTTAAACTTAATCATACGGCGTGAATTGATAAATTGAGCGTCCGGTGTATCGTAGCTGCCCAAAACAGTATCATTTTCGTAATCGATCTTAATTTTCTTAATTGCTGCAGCCGGGCCCGGCTTTTTTGCAGGAGTCACAGTTGTTGCCGGTGCTGGGGCCGCAGCGGCTGTGGGCGGTTTTTGCGCTTGAGAACTGAGGCCGATGATAAGTACACACAAACAAAGCAGAGAGCTCAAAAAATTATTCTTGTTCACAGCGATTTACTCCTAAATATTGATAGTTGCCGACTTCATCCAGCCAAAATTCGCCCTCAAAGGGCCAATAGCGGTATCCGTTCTTCACGTAGAAGTTACGGTTTTGTTCTTCGTTAATTGTAGGTTTCGAGGTTAAGCCGATTTTAAGGCGAAGCTGGCTTTTCTTAGCTTCCAAAATTTCATAATACACAAATTTGATCTGTTGATTATAGTAAGTGATGTTCTTTTCAAGCGAAATAATCACATCATTAAATTTGGTGGCTAATTCACTTTTGTAGTAGTTCTGACGACCGACATAGATTTTATCAAGAAACAATCCCAGGCCGTTTTTAGAATTGCCCATATATTTCTTAGCCAGGCGGGATTCGTCACGAATCAAAATATAAGTGTCATAAAGGTTTTTCATGCGCGAATCTTTCAGGATCGAGCGCGTCACTTTAAAAGGGATCTGTCCCTTATATTGATTCATGTCAACCGGCGCTTCGCCGTTTTCGCTTTTAAGAAATTCAGTAGCGTAATTGATTTCGGCAATGGCTTTGGCTACTGTGACGGTTTGCCCGGTCCAGTTATTCAGAAAGTTTAAGGTGCTTTCGTAATTTTCGTTAAAAGACTTCACGGCTTTTTCAGCCTCATCAAATTGGCACATGTAGTTCAGTAAAATTGCCCGCAACACCAACGACTCAGGTTCAAAGAAGTTTTCGTAGAAGGGCGTATGAAGAGTCTGAATTGCGCTGAGGGCTGAACGTACACGGCTCTGTTGCAGGTAAGTCCAGCCGAGTTCAGTTAAGCTTTCACGGTAAGCCGAGTTGTCTTTTGAAATGCGGCGATAGAAACGGGCCGCTTCTTCAAAGTTACGATCTTGATAATAAGCCCGCGCCAGATTCAGAGTCGTGTAACCTTTTTTGATGTTGCTATTCGATTTACCTTCGTAAAGAGCCGAAAGCTTCGTATAGGTTTCGATCGCTTTTTTAGCTTCGCTTTTTTTAAGGTAGATCAAGCCCAACAGATTAAGCGCCGGTTCGTTTTTCGGGTTTTTGGCGACGGACTGGTTCAGATATTTAATGGAATCATCAAGAGCCAACTTTTCATAGCTGACGACCCCGAGTTTATAATAATAAACATCGACGGCAAGCTGTTCAAGTTCAGCAACCTGCATTTTTGACATGACGTAATCCAGGATATGTTGGTCACCAAGCCGGTTTGAAATCGCAATCAGTTTTTCCATCGCTTTTTGCTTATATTTTTTAGAGTCCGATCGCATAACTTTGATCATCGGGTAACTGCTGGCCTGATAGAGCTTCAGATTATAAAGTGAAAGACCTAAAAAGTAATTGGCCTGTGTGACTTGCTCGGCCGTTAAGCCTTTTGCATTCATGGCTTTGTGAAATCGAAGAGCCGCATTAGCGTAGTCGTTTTGCTTGTAGAACTGAACACCCTGGGCGAGCAGTGACGCGGTCTGCGCTGGAGCAGTGAAAGCGTAAACCGATATCAAAAATAAAATCGTTATGGTTTTCATAGACTACCTATAATCCGGCTGTGGCCAGAACACGCAATACGAAACAGTCACAAGGAGTGAGTTGTTTGATTGATCCTGGTTGTTGATATTTTTTGTGCGGTAGAGCGAAAGATTTAAATTCAGATCAAGGGCCGAAGAGCGTCCCAGCGAAATCAACTGACCCGCACCCAACGTAAACGCCGTACTGCTGAGGTTTGACTGATTTGTAACTTGAGCTAAGCCGCCGCTGAAGTAGAGTTCAAACTGGATCACACGTTTGTTGAGCAAAGCCCATTTGCCGTAAATCGGCGTGTAATACAAACTGGCTCCATATGTGTTTTTAACGGTAACTAAATTTTCGATATTAACTTTTTGAACGTCTTTGATATTTTCTGCATCTGAGTTTTGGGTTGAGCTGAGGAGCGTTCCATAAAGTCCGAGGCCCCAAGTTTCATCGAAGTGGTAAGTCGCACCCAGATTTAGTCCGATATTTGTGTAAAACACGTCGTTCGTGACCAGTGATAAGCCGCCTTTCACCTGCACGCGTGAAGACTTCGGCATGTAATTGCGCTGAATAATACTATAATCATTGTAAGATGTTTCAGAAATAATATTTGAATAGTCAGAGACATTCAGTTTTTTCATTTCTTTTTTTGTAAGAGGTTTATTCAAAACCTCGTTCGAAGTTTCTGCATCGGCTGACGTTCCACTTTGATTTAAAACCGAGTCGACTTCGTTAATTGTCGTCGTATCAGAGTTCGTGAGAGTTTCCGGGTTTGTATTCTGGGTCGGTTGGGCCTCAGCGAAGGCCAAAGAACAACTCAAAAATACGCCAAAAAAAGTAAGGGTGGTTTGGTGGTTTTTCACTGAAACAGTTTAGTTGAATTAAGACGGGCTGGCTATGTTTGAGACAGGTATCTGGACCATGTGCGATAAGACTATTTGGGAACAATCGGCCAAATGTAGGTGGTATGCATCGCGTTCTGACTAAAGACTTCGTAGACCTCTAAAATCGAGCTCTTTTTCTTCAACCCATTCAGCGCGATGAAGTCTTCAATGGCCGGGTAAACTTTCATTGGGCCGATACTGGGAGCCCCGTCAAAAAACGCCACAACGGCATCAGTTTGAGGCATAATTTCGGCCTTAAAATCCGGAGGCAGGTGGGTTTTGATTTTTTCGTAAGTTTCAACTTCGGCTTTGACCAACGGGTCAATGAGGCAGCCGCCGCGGGAAGTGAGCCGGCCTTCTTCGACGAGGCGGGGGTTGTCAAAATACTCGCCGAAGCTGAGACGGCATTTAAGAC
>JANPAD010000120.1:0-3009 GCA_031429735.1 Bdellovibrio sp.
CCTCCGTATTCTCCACCTACAACAACAACAGCGCTTGTTGATGGAACGAATTTTCCACCGAACCTTATTGATTCGAATGGTAACTGTACAGGCTCGCAAGACCTGTGCAGTGAAATTTCAAGCAAACTTCCTCCAGGCGCTACACTTAGAGATGTAAACAGAGGCCTTTCGCAATTCGCTTCTGGTAAAGTTCCGCTGAAAATTAATCCTGACGGAACAGTTCAAACAAGTGACGGTAAAAAATTCGATCTATCAGCATTAAATAATCCTTCAAGCCTGGCCGCCGCAGGGTTGACGCAAGGTATGATTAAGGCTCTTACAGGTGGTGATGGAAGTAAAAACAATGCGAGCGGACTGGGCGACACCTCGGCAAAAAGCGCAAGCGGTACCGGACAAGTTGCAGATTTAGGTCAGTTTGACGATGCATCTGGAATTGGTAAAAGCGGCGCCGGCGGAATTGGTTTCGGCGTGAACGGCGAAGCGAACGGCAGTGGGTTAGACGGTGATAAAAACCGCTCGATTGCATCGGCTTCGGCCGAAGGCTTAGTGCGCGATTTTAACGGCGAAAATATTGGAGTGCAGGGCGACGATATCTTTAAAATGATGAAGCGTCGTTATTTATTAAAAGACAAACAAGATTCATTCTTATCAGCGCCGCCAGCTCCGACGCCGTAGTTAGCCATAGTTAAGTGTGGGGTTCAGTTTTTTCAATAACTGAATCTGCGAACAAAATTCTATTTTCAACTAAACCCGGACTTTTTAAAGAAGCCGGGTTTGTTGTTTTCGAGATGACATTAAAGCCTTCAAGTTGAACTTGCGACAAATGGGCCATCATACTTTTTGATATCAGCGAACACCCGGTTTTATTCTGGGTTAAAATAGAATCATCATACTGATTAATAAACTGTTGGGTGCCGGGGTCTAACCGCTGTAAAATTTTTTGCGTCCCATCAAAGTAGTCGGCGTAGTTTCCGGTTTCAAACCAAGTGCAGCTTATTTCATGAATGCCGACTTTTTTCACGTTGAGCTGATGCTTTAAAATATCGTAGAAAATATTAGTTTCGATGCCGTCCGGAATAGTCGTCAGAATTTCGCGATTTAAAAAAATAAATCCGATGTAGTGATAAGGGGTTGCTGTTTCGCTGGGGCGTACTTTTCCGATGACTTTAACTTGGCCATCATGTTCGCACCAAACCGCGCCGAATTTGCCGCCCGCATCGGGGTGCTTCATAACGACCAGCGTGGCCCAATTATTTTCAGAAATATGTTTTTGATGTGCTTTTTTCAGAAATTCAGCATCGTAGTCGAAAAGAATTTCGTCGGCATTCATCATCAGCACTGTTTGATCGGTTTGGTTTTTAAACAGGCGGCTCGCTTTTTTCAGTCCGCCTGAACTTCCTAAAATAGCGCCCTGTTCGTGTGAAAAATCGATCTGACCTTTGAAATACGGCTGAGTTTCGTAAAGTTCGGTTATTTTTTCAGGCAGATGAAATGTATTAATGACCAACTGTTCAACCGAAAGAGATTTTAAATAACGAAACGCGTACAACCCCATCGGCACATTTAAAAAAGGTACGCAAGGTTTGGGGTGTAAGTTGGTAACGGGTCGTAGCCTTGTGCCGAGGCCCGCAGCTAACATAAAAACAATCACAGCAAGGTCTCGTAATTTTTTTCAAGAGCGCCGGCATCAATCAGAATACCGTTAATGACGTTGTACTCAGGAAAGTGCGAAAGCGCTTTTAGAACACGTTTCAATGTCGGTATTAAATATTTTAAGTAGCGTTTGTCTTGGCGCAAGTTCATGAAACTTGCGAAGCTTCCGCAGGCTTTAAAGCAGCGCTGCAAAGACTGAAGCTCGTAGGTACGGTAAAAATCTTCTTCACTGAACTGCGGCGTTTCACGAATTTTTGAATTGTTTAAATAGTAGCTCATCAACTGAGCCGCGTAGTCGTCGTTGATGTCCACATAAGAATCTTTAAATAATGAAACTAAGTCGTACTGTGCAGGCCCCAAGCGCGCATCTTGAAAATCGATTACAAAAACTTTATTTCTTTTAATCATCACATTGCGTGAGTGAAAATCGCGGTGACAAATAACTTTCGGCCGATCTGCCAGAATTGTGCAGAAGCTAGCAAAGGCTTTATCGAGTTCAGCTGATGTGGTTTCTGACAAATTGAGCTTAAGTAAACCCGTCAGCAGGTTATCTTTTGCGTAATTCATTTCCCATAAAAATTTAGCGGTATCGAAAACAGTAACGTTGGCTGTCGACTTGATGGGTGAATTGGTGACCGTGTCGTGAATTTTGATGAGTTCATCTAGTGTTTTAAAATAAAATTCAGCTGAAGATTCTTGGCGGGCGGTTTCGGAAAATTTGCGTTCAAGGGTTAAATCGCCCAAGTCTTCTTGAAGCAAGACACCGAGCTTTTCACCGACGCCGATAATTTCAGGTACGTTAACGGAATTCGCTTCAAATTGTCTTTGAACACTTAGAAATGGATAATTAGCTTGATCGAAAGGTTCCCAGCACATCAACACGTAGGTTTTTTCGTCTTCGATGACGCGGTAATAGCGGCGGGCCGAGGCATCGCCGGCTAATTGAGTGACCGAAAACTCTTGGGTTTTCAGTTTTTCGGCGATCCAATTTTTAATGTCGTTTGAGATAATGTCAGTCATGATTTTATGCTGACATTATTCGATTTTAAACTCAAGGACGGTGGTCCAGTTCTAGCTCATTGTCGTATTGTCGAACTGAAAAAACAGAAGGTCTAAAATTTCAGAGCTTGCCTGCTGTGCCATCGGCACGCGGTCGATATCAAAGTAGAAACCGGCAAGATCACGTTTCAGGCTTTCGGGCCAGCTTTGCTCAAGAATTGATTCCATTGATAGGCTTGAACCCACTAAGAAAAGTGGCCCTTCCGGATGGGCTTGGGCTAAATAGCTTTCTAATAAAGCTAAAGTCTGTTGATCTAGTTTTTCGACGTCTTCGATATACACAGTCACATCGTTTAA
>JANPAD010000121.1:0-1718 GCA_031429735.1 Bdellovibrio sp.
TGATGAAGCCAATAAAGAAAAATATATTCCGTACGTGATCGAAACGGCGGTTGGCTGCGATCGCTTGATTTTAGCTTTCATGTGCGATGCCTACCGTGAAGAAGTGACGATCGAAAAAGATGAGGCGGGTAAAGTGACTGAAGACGTGCGCGTGGTCATGGGCTTCCATCCTGATTTGGCGCCGATGAAAGTCTGTGTCTTGCCGCTTTCGAAAAAAGAAGAGCTGAGTGTTCCGGCCATGAAAATCCGTGACCAACTGGCTGAAGACTTTGACACAAGCTACGACGAAACAGCTTCAATCGGTAAGCGCTACCGCCGTGCCGACGAAGTCGGGACTCCGTTCTGCGTGACCGTTGACTTCGAAACCGCAGGTGGCCAATCCGTCACAGTTCGCCACCGTGACAAGATGACTCAGGACCGCGTGAAAATTACGGAACTGAACGCGTACATCGCCCGCGGTCTTAAAAACTTTAGCCAAATGTAAATATATTTCGCCGCGTGTGCGCGGCAGGAGAATGGTTATGGAAACTTCAACTCATTCAAAATCAAAGCCTGCAATGCCTGAAAAATTTGTTTATTACTTCGCGGCCGGCGAAGCCGAAGGCAGCGCCTCAATGAAAAATACTTTGGGCGGCAAAGGTGCCAATCTTGCTGAAATGACAGCGATTGGTCTTGATGTTCCTCCGGGGTTTACGATCTCAACTGAAATCTGCACGCACTTTTACGCCGAAGGCGGTAAGCTGCCTGAATGGGTGAAACCAAAAGGTCTTGAGGCTTTAGCGCGTATTGAAAAAAAAATCGGTAAAAAATTCGGCGATGTTAAAAATCCGTTGTTGGTCAGCGTTCGTTCGGGTGCTCGCGCCTCAATGCCCGGCATGATGGATACCATTTTAAATTTAGGCTTAAACGATCAAACCGTTGAAGGCCTCTCTCAATCTTCAAATAATCCGCGCTTCGCATGGGATTCTTACCGCCGCTTTATTCAGATGTATTCAGACGTCGTAATGGGCATGAATTCTTCACTACTTGAAGTAACTCTTGAAGATATGAAAGCCGAAAAAGGCATTCATAACGACACCGAACTGACAACTGATGATCTGAAAAAATTAGTTAAAAAATTTAAAGAACTCGTTCAGCAAATGACCGGTCAAAGCTTTCCGACGGATCCGCAAGAGCAGCTTTGGGGGGCCATCTCGGCGGTTTTCCGTAGCTGGAATACACCGCGCGCGATCACTTACCGTGAAATTCACAGCATCCCGGCTGAGTGGGGCACGGCCGTCAATATACAAGCTATGGTTTTCGGTAACCTCGGCGATGATTCCGCGACCGGGGTGGCGTTTACACGTAACCCCAGTACCGGTGAAAAGAAATTTTACGGTGAGTTTTTGGTGAACGCTCAAGGTGAAGATGTGGTGGCGGGCATCCGTACTCCGCAAACGATTTCACTTTTACAGGAAGTGATGCCGAAGGCCTACGCCGATCTTGAACGCAATTATATGCAGCTCGAAAATTACTTTAAAGACATGCAGGACATCGAATTTACCATTGAACGCGGTAAACTTTGGATGCTGCAAACCCGCGGCGGTAAACGCACAGCAAAGGCCGCTTTGCAAATTGCCTGCGACATGATTGATGAAAAATTAATTTCAGAGACAGAAGCTTTGCTGCGCATTGACCCTTCGTCATTAGATCAACTGCTTCATCCGACCTTAGATCCG
>JANPAD010000122.1:0-3603 GCA_031429735.1 Bdellovibrio sp.
CTGAAATCGACATTCGAGCGCTCAATTCTTATTGAAGTCCCACTTCAGCAACATTTAAACAATCTGAACGATCCGAAAAAGCTCGATTCTCAATACCGTAAGACACTTGCGCAAACACTCGGCTCCACAACATTTTTTCTAAACCAATTTTAAAGGCCTGCGCATTATACTTTCTTGATGCTAGGTCAGAATTATTTAATATGTACTTGGTTTCGAGGTTAATGGTCTGATCACCTAACTCACCTGCCGAAGCCAAAACCATTTCATTCAAATTATCAGTTGTTCCTTCAACCGTAATTGATTGATTCGTAGAAACTTGTTGTCCAGGAACTATGGGTTCCCCCGCGCCTGAGCGGCTACTTGAAGGAATTGTATATGTACCATTCGGAAATTGTCGAAGGCCGTAAACATAACCTGCCGTTAATGACCATTCGT
Organism: Bdellovibrio sp.; assembly: GCA_031429735.1. Classification (GTDB taxonomy): domain Bacteria; phylum Bdellovibrionota; class Bdellovibrionia; order Bdellovibrionales; family Bdellovibrionaceae; genus Pseudobdellovibrio. The sequence continues at coordinate 436 of JANPAD010000122.1, forward strand.
TTACAAACTTATACATGAGACTAGACGTTACAACGGTGTAATTGTAGTCATTAATCATCCTGGCTATGCGGGTAGCTTGGCTTGTTTCATATTCGCCGATCATTGAGAAAACCAATGCTTCTGACACCGATTTTTTAATACGAGCGGCAAAGTGATTGTTGAAGTCCCGATCTTCGTATTCAGACTGCTTGTCGGAACTAAATTGTCTGACCTGAAGCTCGTAATTGAGGTTTAAACTGATTTCATCATTGCCAAAAAAAGAATTAATACTCGGCAAGGCTCCAACATATTGGCCGAACTCCTGCCCGCTGCGAAGTTTGAAACCAATCGACATAGGACTTTCACTCTCGATAGCGCCAAACTTAGAAATAGATGTAGCAACCGGTGCGGCCGTATGCGAATGACCGCTATGAGCTTGAGCTTTCTGATTCTGAAATAGGCAAAAAAGAAACAAACTTAAAATATACTTCATAGAACTTTGCTTAACCCTGACTCTTAACTAACAAAATAATTTCTTCAATTTTTTGTTGCACGACAAATGGATCACGGCTGGCTATGGCTTGTTTCACACAATGTCTCATATGCCCTTCTATAATAGAGGCCTCTAAACTTTTGAGTGCCGACCTAGCCGCCTTAATTTGCTGAATAATGTCGGGGCAATAGCGGCGCTCGACGATCATTCGCTCGACACCTTCGACTTGGCCTTTGATTCGGTTCAATCTTCTAAGTTCTGCAGAATGGTCGTGCGCCTTTTGCGCCGCTGGCTGCCTGTCGGATCTTACAATTTTTGATTTCTTGATATCTTTGGCTGATTCGTTTGTAAGCATTTTGGTCCTTTTCGCGTAGTTCAACTTCCACAGGTAGTATACCCCCGCACAGTATGGGTCAACTCCGTATTTTTAAAGCCGTCATTTTTACAATTGGAAGTATCGAATATCAACGCGATGCAAATCCCGTTACAACTATACTGGTATGGAGTATGCATCTATTCAACGATTGGATTTAAAATGGGAAAAGTTGCGTTATTTTTAATTGCGTTTTGCGCCGTACAAAGCGGGTTCGCTTATTCGTCGGCAGACAGTCGCATTTCAATTAAGCCGGAAAGCCAAGCTGCTTTTCATGCCGGAACTTTTGAATATATTTTTCAACTCTACGATAACGTTGAAAAAAAACTGTTAACCGAACAAGACTTAGCGGAAAGCCACACCAAAAAACTTCACTTTATTACATACGATTCGTCACTCAAAGAGTTTAGTCACGTTCACCCCGCATTTGACGGTCACTTCTGGAAGGTTGAACTCAATTTACCGGTTAACGGAAAATACGTTGTTTGGAATCAAGGTACACTTTTGGATGGCACAGAGTTTTCGAGTGTCATTCAAGCATCAATTATTGATGGTCTGCCGGAAAATCCGATTTTACCTTTAGAGGATTTGAGAAAAGCTTCAGACGGACAGACAGAATTTGAGTTGGCAAAAACAAAAATAAGAGCTGGAAAAATGGTTATGCTCAACTTCAAGGTAATTCGATCCGACGGGGCGACACCTATCATGGAACCTTATCTCGGTGCCTTGGCACACGTTATAGCCACACCCTCTAACGGAACCGAATTAATTCATGTCCATCCGATGCAGGGTAATGCCACCAATACAGGTATGTTTCATGCGACCTTCCCCAAAGAAGGGGCCTACAAGCTTTGGGTTCAATTTATTGAGCATGCTGAACTTAAGACGATACCCCTTTCAGTCATTGTTTTTAAATAGATGTCACAATCGGGACCTTTTCTACGTAATAGTGGTTGTCGTGTTTATGGTATTTAACAGGGGCGTTAAAAAATGCTGAACCGAATTATCAAATTTTCGCTTACCCACAGAATCTTTGTGGTTTCTATTGCTGCCTTTTTACTAGCCTACGGCGGCTGGATCGCAGCCCATTTGCCGATCGACGTCTTCCCTGACTTAAATCGGCCTACCGTAACAATCATGACTGAAGCCCCTGGACTTGCGCCTGAAGAAGTTGAGACTCTTGTTACTTTTCCATTAGAAACCTCTTTAAACGGTCTTCCTGGTGTTGAAAGGGTTCGGTCTAATTCAGGGGTTGGCTTAAGTATTGTTTATGTCGAATTTGCATGGGGAACCGATATTTTTCGGAATCGTCAGTTGGTGCAAGAAAAGCTCACATTGGCCCGCGAAAAGCTTCCCAAAAACGTCGCCCCTGTGATGGGACCAATAGCATCGATCATGGGTGAAATTCAACTCGTCGGTCTAACCTCAAATGATCCGAATATTAACCCGATGGACCTAAGAACTATAGCCGATTGGACAATTCGGCCAAGACTTTTAAGTATTCCCGGGATCAGTCAAATTACTTCAATCGGTGGTGGGGTTAAACAATATCAGATTCTTCTATCGGCTGAAAAAATTCAAAAGTTACAAATTTCCATAGAAGATATAGAGCATAGTTTATCCGAAATCAGCCTTAACGCCACAGGCGGATTTATCAACATTGAAAAGAGTGAGTCCCTGATTAGAGTTCTGGGAGCCATTCGAAGCAAAGATGAAATTTTAAATTCCGTGGTTGGTCTGCATTTGGGCCGCCCCGTCCTGGTGAAGGATGTAGCGGAAGTTAAAGAAGCTCCCCAAGTCATGCGCGGTGACGCCAGCATCAACGCCAAATCCGGCGTCATCATGAGCATCCAAAAGCAACCGGGCGCAAGTACTATAGAGTTAACCGAACAAGTCGAAGCAGCTTTGAAAGAATTGGGGAAAAGTCTTCCCGCCTACGTCGAATTAAATCCTGATCTTTTTAAGCAAGCCACATTCATTGAGATGTCCATCCATAATGTTAAAGAGGCGCTCCGGGACGGCGTAATTCTGGTCATTATTGTCCTTTTCCTTTTTCTTCTGAATTTTCGGACGACGGCTATAACCATTACGGCTATTCCGCTGTCGTTCGTACTTTCAGCGATCGTTTTTAAATTGTTCGGACTGTCTGTAAACACAATGACCCTTGGGGGCCTGGCCATCGCCACCGGTGAGCTGGTTGACGATGCGATCGTTGACGTTGAAAACGTCTTTAGGCGGCTCAGAGAAAACAACCAAAGCCCGCAACCCAAAAACACCCTTGTCGTCATTTACGAAGCGTCCAGCGAGGTCAGAAATTCTATTG
>JANPAD010000123.1:0-9784 GCA_031429735.1 Bdellovibrio sp.
ATTCAAATCTAGAAACTTATTGAGTGGACCGCTCGCCATTGATCACAATGCCGAGCGGTTTTAGTTTTTGGGCCTCAGCTAATTCACTTGGGGCAATCGGGCCGATGACTATTTTAACATGCCGGCGCGAAAGTTCGGCCACCAAGTTGGGCGTATAAAAATTTTGTCCGCGAATTTTTAAAGGGTGAATGACCACATCGGCACGAAGTGATGTGGCTTCAATCAGATGCATCGACTCCATTGCAACTAAACGTAAAATTTCAGGCTTAGTTGTACCGAAGATCAATGCGGGCTGCAACTCTTTGAGGCCGCGCATCGAGGCTTCGTAATCGCTGACCACGATAAAATTTTGTCCTTTTTCGAGCTGCATTTGTTTCACTTCATTCAGAAAAATTTCTTGGGTCCCGACTGCATTTTCGGTGAAATTTAAAATAAATTTTCGGTCGCCTTTGTTGGCCATTTTCAGGGCTTCAGAAAAAGGGACCACTTGTTTTTCGACTTGGGCGTAGGTCACCGAACGGATGTGTTGAGAGCTTTGATCATTCAGCACGACAAGTTTTTGATCGATCGTCAACGCCACATCTAAAAACAGATTTTCATCTCCGGCCAAAGACTGAGTGAGTTTGCCGGTAGCGGGTTTAATAAAAATACGTGGCGCCAGTTCAGTCGGCTCGGTTCGAAGCATCGGATGCGAATATTCTGCATAAACTTGCGAACGACCGAATTGCTTGATCGCAATGAAGGACAGGGCACAGACAAACAAACAACCCACGGTTACGATTAAAATTCTCATCTTGTTGGTATAGCAATGTTAACTAGAACTCACCACATGAATCACCGTAATAGCGCTCCACATAATCACGCGCAGCGGACATGTCAGAAAGGTAAGTGGCGTTATTAATGACTGCATATTCAGCAAAAGACAGGTGACGGATCTTCGACTGTTTCAGAATTTCACGCTTCATGGGTTCAAGCCGCAGAATAGCTTTTACCTTTGAAAGGTTCTGGCTGAGGTCCAGATCATCTTCCGTAATCTGAATCGACAACTCGTTACGGGTGTCGATGTAACCGCGTAGCAAGCGCATCAGCCCGGTCATTCCGCGGTTGTAAGATAAAAATAAAAACTGACGTTTGATTCGGTCGCTTAATGCGCCGTAAAGTTCCGGAACATCTGAAAGCAGATCGTTTAATTTAATTTTATCAATCGTGGTGTGCAGATAGCTGAAAAGCATGGCGCGGTAAGGATTTCGCGGCAGCGCAATCATTGAACAGCGTTTTTGCACCGTGAACGCATCAATACTGAAAGAACCGACGATGCTCGAAATACGGTCACAAGAAGCTCGCGAACTTTCAAGCAAGATACGTCGAGTGCGTTCGATCAGATTATTTCCGGCGACATGTTTGATTCCGTTTGCCGTAAACTGAGCCATTCCGGAGTCGTAATCGTTTTTGTTGATGGCATTAATATGAAAACCGCTTTCAATCATAATCTGGTAAAACATTTCTCGCGGATCTAGATTAAAACAATCCATCACATCGTGATACGCATTGTAAGTTAGATTGGTGTAAGACTCTGACAAGCACGGACGTGTCGATGATTTTTGCGGTTTTTCATCTTCGCTTTTGCAAAGTGCGTAGCGGCCGACAAAGGAACGCTGTGCAAGTTGAAGACACTGCACCGGTAAACGGTTTTGTGATTCGTTATTGCGAATGACTCGATAGTCCGCCGGCAATTTGGCAAGCGAAGGCTCAAGATAAGAATTAGTTGCGTGGCAGGCCTCGTAACGCACGGAACGACTTAAACGTTCGGCTGTGTCTGCGCTCAGTGAAGATGAGGGCAATCTTTTGTTTTCATCTTGCAGATCTGTTTGATGTGCACACGCAGTCAGTAAAAACCCGCTCAGACAAAGAGATAAAAACTTTGTTTTCACCTTGCTCGAATTAATGTTTAGCATTACGATTTTAATCATGTTGAACAGCAAGATTTTTCATCCATTTTCTCTTTTTATTCTAACACAAATTCCGAACTTGGCACCGGCAATAGCGGCGACGGCTCCAGCCGCACCGGTCAGCTCGTCTAACGTCGGTGTCTCCGTCGGAGGAATCAGCAGCCTGTTGCACGCAAGTGTCATTGTGCAAGTGGTGATTCTTATTTTGGTGGCGCTTTCGATTTTATGCTGGGCTATAGGCTGGGCTAAGTATCAGCAATTTGATCTGCTTAAGTCAGCGAATCAAAAATTTGATCAGCTCTTTTGGGCTTCGAGTTCTTTAGATGATCTTTTTGAAAAAGTTGATGCTCATACCGCAAGTTCACATGCCCGTGTTTTTAAGGCTGCCTATCTTGAAATGAAGAAAATTGCGGAATCTCCGCTGACTTCTTCAAATCGCGCCGATGCAACTGTGCAGCTGACAGGCCTTGATAATTTAGAACGCTCGATTCGTAAATCAACCGATAACGAAATTGCAAGCCTTGAAGCACGACTGACTGTTTTAGCCACAACAGGTTCAACGGGACCTTTCATCGGATTGTTCGGAACAGTCTGGGGAATTATGAATTCGTTTCAGCAAATCGGCCAGACCGGCTCAGCAAGTCTTGCTGCCGTGGCACCCGGCATTTCAGAGGCCTTGATTACAACAGCCATCGGACTTGCGGCAGCCATTCCGGCCGTTGTTATTTACAATCAATGTATCGCCATGACCCGCAAAGAAGAAATCTCGCTCAGTAATTTCAGTTCAGATTTTTTAAACATTGTTAAGCGCAATTTCTTTAAAGGTTAATCATGGGATTCAGCACCGCTAAATCTAATTCACGAACTGCTTTAAGCGAAATCAACGTCACCCCGTTTGTCGATGTGATGTTGGTGTTGCTGGTGATTTTTATGGTCACGGCACCGATGATGCAACAAGGGCTTGATGTGAATTTACCGAAGACCGCTTCATCAGGCGTTTCTTTGAACGAAGACCCGTTTGTTCTGATCATTGATGCCAAAGGGCAAATCCGCATCGGCGAAAGCGTCGTCAGCGCACAAAACCTTTCAATTAAAATTAAAACTATTTTTGAAACACGCAACGCAAAACAGGTTTACATTCAGGCCGATGAAAAAGTCGATTACGGCACCGTGGCTTATGTCATGGGTGAAGTCAGACAGGCCGGAATCACCAATATGAGTCTTATTACGCAGCCGAAGGAGTAATCTTGATGGCGCTGAAGTGGACAAGCTTAAACACAGCCGAAAATTTCAACAAAGCCCTGATGGTGTCTTTGGCGGCGCATGTTTTGTTTTTGCTGTTCTTTCTTTTGAAGTCGATCTTCGCTCCACAAAAACCCGCCATTGATTTGTCTCAAGCCATCAGCGTCAGCATTTCGAATGTGAGGCCAGGCAAGCTTCCGCCTAAGGCTCAACCGGCGCCTGAGCCTGTAGCTGTGGCTGTGCCCCAGCCCGCCGTAGAACCACAAATAGAAGCGCCGGCGCCCACTCCCGCACCGACACCGGTCGAAGAAAAACCGGCACCTAAAGTTCCTGAAAAAAAACAGGTCGTTGAAAAAGTTCCGTCTAAAGCCAAAGAAATTAATCTGAAGCAGGCGAAGCAAAAGCAGATCAAGGCGCTTGATAGAATTAAACAGATGCAGGCGCTTGATCAAATCAAAGAAGATGTGAAAGACGACGCTTTGAAGTCGTTAGCCAAAGCTGAAAAGGCGGCAGCGGCACGCGCCAACCGTATTATTAAACCCGGAGCTGCGATCAGCGGACTTGATAAAATTGAAGCAGACACCTATCTGCAATCGCTTGATACACAAATCAAACAAGCTTGGACATTACCGCAGTGGCTGGCGAGCCAGAAAAAATTGCGCGCTAAGGTTCTTGTTAAATTTAACCGCGCGGGACAGTTGCTCTCAACTCAGGTGATCGACCCAAGCGGTCAGGCGAGCTATGATAATTATTGTCTGCAGGCTGTCGCGCAGGCTGCTCCGTTTCCGAAAGTTCCTGAAAAGTTTTCTGAAAAATTTAGTATCGATGGTTTAATTATTGGGTTTCCTGAATGACGAAAGAAGGTTCTATGTTGAAAAATCTGTTGAAAACCGTATTTGTGAGTGGGTTTCTGATCAGCACATTGAGCGGGGCCCTGACGAGCACTGCGGCACAGGCACAAACGGCGTACATTAAAGCCGGTGATGCTAAAGTTAAAAAAAGTAATTTAGCTTTTCCGTTTTTTAATAATACCGGATCTAACAGCACAGGTGCTGCAACGGCCGCAGCCAGCGAAGTTTACACCACCGCTAGAAAAAACTTGGAGCTTTCGACTTATTTTCAATTGATTGCGAACGACAGCTATTTAGAGGATCCGGCCAAAACCTCTCTTAAACCTGTCACGGAAGACAAATACGGTTTTAAGTTTGAGCCGCTTAAAACAATCGGCGCTGAATTTTTAATCCGCACCGGCTACGCCGTTGTGGGAAAAGAAATGACTCTCGAAATGTATCTGTATCATATCGGCGAAAGCCGCTTGATTGTTGGCAAACGCTACAAAGGCAACCTGACCCAGTCGGTTACAATCGGCCATACTCTTTCAAATGATGTGATCGAAGCCTTGACCGGCAAACGCCCGCCGTTCATGTCAAAAATTGCGGCTTCGTATGATAACGGCTCAGGCGGGTCAAAAGAAATTGCTACCATGAATTGGGACGGTTCTGAATTTGAACAGGTCACCACTCATAAATCGGTTTCAATTTCTCCGTCGTGGTCGCCGGACGGAAAAAAATTAGCGTATTCGTCGTTCACAAAATTTGTCGGCAAGCCGGGTGCACGCGCCGCTTTGTATGTTCTTGATTTGAAAACGAACAAACGTGTCTTGACCTCGTACCGCCCGGGCATGAACTCCGGTGCCGTGTTTGCAAAAGATGGCCAGCACATTTACTTGAGCATGACGATGGGTAGCGGATCGGCTGATATTTACAAAATTGATTTGCAGGGTGAAATTGTTAATCGTCTAACAAAAGGCCCGGCCGGCGCAATTAATGTAGAACCTTCATTAAGTCCGGACGGAAGTAAAATTGTTTTCTCATCTGAACGCGGCGGTCGTCCGATGTTGTACGTGATGAATTCAGACGGCAGTGATGTGAAGCGCGTGACGTTTAAGGGAAAATTTAATTCATCACCGTCATGGTCAACGGACGGAAACAAAATTGCTTTTGCCGCCATGGATGAATCAAATTTTGATATTTTTATTATGGATGTGGACGGCAGCAATCTTCAGCGCATCACCTCGGCTAAAAAAGCGAACGGCAAAGCTGCAAATAACGAAGACCCGAGCTTTTCGGCCGACGGACGCTACCTTGTTTACACCAGCGACCGCACCGGCAAAAACCAGATTTATATTTCGTCGTTAGACGGCGCCGAAGAACGCCGTGTCACTAATGACTCTAAAAGCTATTATAGGCCCAAATGGTCGGTGAATTTAGAGTAAAAAAACAGCATGTCTTTGCGACTGGTTTGTGACTTGACCGAATGACGCAGGTTTATTAGACCTAAGTCTATGAAAACAAACGTCAAGCAATCCAATCATGCCCTAGTTTTGTTCATTTACGTTTTAGCCTTTGTTTTGATGACATGGTCTTACCGTGCTCATGCAGAGAAAATGCAAAAGCTGCCAAACCCGGTTGTCGTCATTTCAACAAGCTTGGGTGACATCACGGTTCAGCTCGACCGTGAACATGCACCGATCAGCACCGAAAACTTTTTAAAATACGTTGCGAAAAAACATTACGACGGAACAACTTTTCACCGTGTAATAAAAACATTCATGATTCAAGGTGGCGGTCACTTACCTGATCTCACAGAAAAACCGGCGATGGCTCCCATAGAAAATGAGGCGACAAACGGTTTGTCAAACCGCCGCGGCACTCTCGCAATGGCACGTACCAACGAAGTTAAGTCAGCAACGGCACAGTTCTTTATCAACGTTGTTGATAACAAACGGCTAGATTACGTTGACCAAAACCGTTACGGCTATGCTGTGTTCGGCGAAGTGACTGAAGGTATGGATGTCGTCGATAAAATCCGTGATGTTCCAACAACTACTAAAGGCGACATGCAAGATGTCCCGGCTGAGCCGGTTCTAATTAAATCAGTTAAATTGTTAAAAGCTCAAAAAGCGAAAAAAGGGAAGAAGTAATCATGCACGCTTTATTCGATACGACTAAAGGCAACTTCAAAGTTAAATTATTTTCTGACCGCGTACCGAACACGGTGGCGAACTTTGTCGAGCTGGCTGAAGGTACAAAAGAATTCACCGATCCAAATACCGGCAGCAAAGTAAAGCGTCCGTTTTACGACGGACTCGGGTTTCACCGAGTCATCAAAGACTTCATGATTCAAGGCGGATGTCCGCTGGGTACGGGCACCGGGGGGCCGGGTTACCGTTTTGCCGATGAAATCGTAGCCGGCCAAAATAAACACGAAAAGCGCGGCATGCTTTCAATGGCCAACGCGGGCCCGAATACGAACGGCAGTCAATTTTTCATCACAACAGTTCCGACACCTTGGCTTGATAAAGGCCATACGATCTTTGGCGAAGTGGTTGAAGGTTACGATGTTATTGACGCAATTGAAAAGGTCAGAACAGCCCCAGGAGACCGTCCCCTAGAGCCAATCACGATCACTAAAGTCACGATCCAAAAGTAAAAATTTTTCATCATTTGCGAATGAAAATAGAATAGATGAAGGCTGAAGCACCAAAACTTCAGCCTTTTCTTTTATTTGCACTGAACAAGGCACTTGAGCGGTGGCATTTTGTATTGGCGCACCCTTTGCTATTACCCGTTTGCAATTAATAACCAAAAATCTTTAGGGGGTTTTTTATGAGTAAAGTTTTCAAAAAATGGGCTGCGCTTGCGTTAGTTTTAACTTTGGCCATTGGTGCCTCCGGCTGTCGTGACGAAGACGTTGTAGCCGGTGTGATCATCGGTGGCGTTATCGGCGGAGTTATCGGTGGCGGTGGTGGCGTTCAAGTCGGTCATCCTCATCCATATCCTGCAGGCTACACCTACTTAAGTGACTGTGAAGGTTACAACCGTGAGTGGATCTGTGATTGGTCACAAGGCAGTTGGCACCGCGTTCAACGCCGCTATCGTAACTGGTCAGCAGTTGAAGCCTTAACTTCAACAGTTGATGTGAAAGCTCTTGAAATTCAAAAGCGCTGGAACCTCGATGCAGGTGCTTCTTCTAAATTATCGACTGCAATTGAAAATGCAAAAGGTGGCGACCTGAAAGCTTTCGATAGCATCGGTCTTGGCCTTTCTGACCTGAACACATTGATCTCTAAAAACAAAATTGATATCAACGATTTAGACCGAGTCGCAGCTAAGTTGCACACGTCACCTGAAACGGCATTAGCTTTACTGAATGCATTCACTCGTGAATACAATAATCAGAAAAAAGATGTCACAAGTGCTTTATGGTCTCAATGTCAAAGCAGCGGCCACTGGAAAACTCCGGAAGCAGCTTCGTGCTCGGCATTAAGCGAAGCGGGCTGTTCTCCGGCGGCAGGCGCATCGGCTTGTTTACCTCTTTAAAATTGTTTCGTTCTGAAATTAAAAAAGAGTAGCGTCTTAACACTAAAAACCCGGCCCGAAATGGCCGGGTTTTTCTATTATTAATTTAACTTTAAAAAACTCGGCTATCAAAAAGTTCGACAGTTCTGTATGACGAAAATCAGCCTTTTCGAGGGTTTACCCTTGTTTTACCCGCTTCAAAATCAATACGTTTGTTTTAGTTAGCCCCCAAGTTTGCAACATGTCTCGTGATCAGGAATTTGTATGACCAAAGGACGTAACAGCTTATGAAACGTATATTCAGCCTTTTACTTGTCTTTATTATACCTTTTGTTTCTCACGCCGCCGAAGTGGCTGTACCTGTTATGCTGAACTCTCCGACTGATGGTTCTACTTACGGTGGATTCATTAGCGCCCAAGCTACTACTCAGCAACCGAATGCCCTCAGCATTCTGCGTGCACAGATGCAACGTGAAGAACATCTCGCTCAACAGAAAGCAAGCCGTGACGGAGTGTTCTGGAGCACCACAAAGCGTTTTACGCCTGAGTCTTTAACATTCTTCGTTGCGATTGGCGCTGTAACTTTCAATGCGATGTGGCTCAAGTCTCATGGTGACCCTCTTGCCATGGACCGCCACCTTAAATCGATCAAAGACCCAATTGCTCATCTTTCTTTCTACGCGTTCATGCAGACACAAGGTTTTTACATGAACTTTCATACCACTAAAAAAGGTTTTCAGACTTTAGATCCGACGACACGCTCTCAAATGATGCGTCGTCTATCATACCAAGGCATGATGTGGGGCTCTTTAGCTTCAAGTATCGTAGCGGACCTCGGTCAAAGTGTGACTATGTGTGTGGATAAATGGTTCAAAGGTAAAAAAGATTCAGGCTCGTTAGCTGTTTGTGATCAAGCCTGGAAAGGCTGGACGGTTCGCAATAAATTTACTCAGTATTTTCCGCAAATTATTTCAATGTGGGCTTCGCAAGCCGCGACCGAATTTATCGAAAATGCCGGCCGTCGTGGTTTCGCGAAAGTCGGCGCGACTGCGTGGGCACGTAAAATTCTAACCCGTAAATTTTTGGTCAATGCGGCTTATAAAATAACCGGCGCAGATGTTGTCACAACGTTTGTCGGTGGCGGCTGGGTGACAAAATCGATCAAAATTATCGGCAAGGTCACCCGTTTTGCGGGTTTCGTTGCCGTCGATCATGTTCTTGCGAACTACACATACCCGATTGTTAATTCGATCATTCAACCAGCGCTTTTTGAAGCTGACGCCATCAATATTGATAAACTCTGGGCTGAGGCCGACAAAGGGGGATGGAACTTACAAGGCACAAATCGCGCTCCTTATTTATACTGTGATAAAGTTGGTTGTAAAACGATCGACCAAGGTAAGAACATTGTGGACTTCGAAAATGCCATTGAAAACTACGGTGAGCGTATGCAGCAATGGCGTGACAATCTGAATTTGGATGCCGACACCGATATGAATGGCTGGATGGAAATGACCAAAAAAATTCTGAGCCAGGTTGAATACTCTTACAACTACTACAAGGGTTTTGTCGGCGAGCTGAACACTTTCCTGAATCAAAACGACCAGATCCAAACCAGACATACGGAATATGCGCCGACTGTTCGACGACGTTTTCCGGTTCGTCCGTTACCTTTTTACGGCGTAACAACACGTGGCTGCCAGTTTGCGGGTTCGGACAGTATGGCTGATCAAAACTTTCTTTCTCCGAACGAAGTCGAGGCGTGTCAGCTGCGTAACGTTCAAGCGGCCGCTCAACGTTTTAAAACAGCTCCGCGTGAAGTTCAGGGTCATACGCGTGATCTGCAAAAGTACAATGCGATCATCGCTCAGCTGTCGAGCAACAACCCTCAAACGATGGGCGCCGGTCTCTACGAGATTGTCACAACGATCGATATGAGCAATATGCAATCGCGCACTTCAGAATATGGTTCAATTTATAACGGCTCTTTTATTGATGCTCTGACTCAAATCAAGAAATTTTTAGGTAACCCGGAACCGCAGCTTTACCCACTTCAGGCTTTTGCCCGTGTAGCCGACGATCTTTCAGAAGTCCAAGAGTTGAAAAAATCTGCTGATTTCGGAAAGTTTTCGATTACCCAAGGCTATATTTTCAATACTGAAACAGATCAATTGAACTACAAAATGATTTGCGGGGCCCCGACTGCAAACCTTCGTCAGATTAAATTTAAGG
>JANPAD010000124.1:0-1917 GCA_031429735.1 Bdellovibrio sp.
CCAAAGTGGACTGTTGATTCATTAATGGCGGCAACAGAACTCAACCCGGTTCAGGCCACCGAGTCGACCTGGTTGAAAACAAAAAAACCGGTACCTGTGTACTTGCTTTACACCACGCTGTTTCAAGGTAACGACGGGCGCATTGTGGTTTTACCCGACAGCTATGGCATAGACCAAGAGATGATGGCCCGCCTACGTAACTAGTTTCAGTGGTACGGCCCTTGCTTTATGTAGCCCAGAATGAAAAATTTTGGGCTCTTTCTAATTCTGGTATTCATAAGCGTTTTATCGCAGGCTCAGATCAAATGTAGCGCGATCGCCAACGCCAGCCTCGATACTCGAGTCGAATATTGGGATGATGTCAAAGTCATGGTCAACACCGGTGTGTTGTTCGGTAAAGTTATAGATGTTCATCGTGTTGACCGAACACAACTGCACAACGGCATGTTCATGGGCGAAGAGTTGGGCGGCGACAACGCGTTTTTCATCGGCCTTAATAGCGGCGGTCATATGTATCTTGTGGCGAATGTTTACCGCTACGATGGTAAAGTTGCTTTTGAACGTGCGACGATCCGTGAAAAGTCTTCGTGGCTAGATAAAGGAATTGTTCTACGTGTTGAAGACCCGGACGGAAAAATTCAAGATCAAATTATTGATTACTTTAAAAAGAATGGCGCGCCACGCTCGGTTAATTGTGCGGCCGGCGTCTGCAAAGTTTTAAACGAATCTTCGGAACTGCAAGTGGCACGTGGTATCAGACAAACAGTCATTCCAAGTGCGTTGATTCGAAATATTGTTTTAAATGGTATTAAGGGGCCACAAGGCCAACGCAAAGAAGCGCAATTGTTTGTCATCGGCAATGCTGACCCGAAGACGGTCATTGATGCGTCTGATAGACTGGTTCAGCGCTACTATAGAACTTTAAGACCTTATGGCGTAACGGCCGGGGTCGCATCATTAGGACTTATTTCAACTCTTATCAGCTGGTTTTTATAATGAAGGCGTTTTGGTGCTGGTCTCAATTTGAGACAATGATCGTTCCATAAACTGGACCTACGTAGATAAATTTCTTCTGCTTTAAGACCGATATGTCTAAAATGAAAACGTTTTTCTTTTCACTTATTTTTAGCGGTATCTTTGCGTCAGCTTATCAGCTTGAACTTAAGCCCAAAAGCTATTTGAAGCTTGACCAAAAAGTTTGGGCCTTCGGACAAGGTCAATTAACGCCGAACACAACACATATCAATCTCTACTCACATAAAAAAAACAAAGACACGCAAATTACCTATGAAGATCTCTTTTTTGCTCAAGATGTTATTAATCAAAGATTACCTGACAACTGCAAAAATAAATTTGATTTTAAACAGGCAGAAAAAAGCAGTACTTGCAAATTTAGCAAAGATGAAAAAGAAATCGGTAAATACAGCTTTACTGTCATTTCAATTTTTAAAACGACGACCCCTGAAGTTTTTCGGGTCAGAAGCGTCTTTTTTATCGGTCAGAAAAAAAATCTATCTGAACTAGAACGAAACGTTGATGACGTTTTGAATCCGGCTTCTTCGAAAATGAGGAAAAAATGAAAAGCTTACCTCTTCTAAAATATATCGTTTTGCTGACCTTACTGTCTTCACAAGCATTTGCAGAAGGAGCCGCGGGCACCGGCATGGGCCCCGGGCCTTTAGATGTCGGCGCTGCAATTATTAAAGGCGGCGCAAACACAAATACAGATGCTGATAACGAAGATGATGCAGAAGCTGCAAGAGCTGAAGCAAATGAACTTCGTCGTGCTGCTGCTGCCGATGTCAACGGGGGCGCAGGGTCACGGCCAAGAGTTCAAAGCGGTGGCAACCAAGAAGGCGGCGGAACACAACCCACGATCGGTTGTCCTTTTTACCGCGACACCGCCACCGTCGCAAA
>JANPAD010000125.1:0-8873 GCA_031429735.1 Bdellovibrio sp.
ACGGCTTGGCCCGCCCATTCAAGTTCGCTCGCGAGTTTGTCGTCGTTACAGAATAATCCCGCGACTTCAGCACCCAGAGCTACTTTGATTGCGCCCGTCAATGTCGCTAAATCAATGAGATACTCAGGCTCGTTTGCACCTGTTTGTTTCGCGGCCACATCCATGGCGTCGGCCAATACCAGCCGTCCTTCTGCGTCGGTGTTATCGATTTCAACTAATAGACCTGCACGCGACATGTAAACATCGCTCGGGCGCATGGCGTTTGCATCAACGCCGTTTTCGGCTAAAGCTAAGTAGAAGTCACACGGCTGCTTGCAGCCTGAGTGCGCGACCCAGTAAGCCAAACCCAAAACCGAAGCGGCCCCGCCCATGTCTTTTTTCATCAGGCGCATGGCCGATGACGGTTTGATATCAAGACCACCGGTATCAAACGTAATTCCTTTACCCACAAAAGCTACAGGTTTTTTGCTCGACTTCGTCTGTGGACGGTACTGAATGTGAATCATACGCGGTGCAGTCGACGATCCGGCCCCCACGGCCAAAAGTAAATTCATGTTTTCGGCTTTTAATTTTTTTTCATCCCAGACAGTAATTTTAACTTTACCTTTAGGCCAGTTCAGTTGCTTTAAAGTCATCTCTTCGATGGTTTGCGGGTTAGCTTCATTCGGCGGAAGATTTACTAAGTGGCGCGCCAATTGAATGGCCGTTGCTTCAAGCTGAGAATCTTTGATTAGTTTTTCGTTCGTTTTGCTAAGCTTACCCAGTTTGAAACTTTGAACATTGACGGTCCATACGGCTGAAGGTTTTGCACCGGCTGCCTTTTTAAAGTGCGGTAAAAATTGATACTGGGCTAATTCAAAACCGACCACGATCGCCTGAAGAATCTGATCTGAGACATCACCGAGAAATAGTTGAAACTGAGTATGCCCTCCACCTTTAATTTGCCACAGACAAGAGGCCGCTTGATCGCGAAACCAACCGTACGCCGATTCATCTAGCAAACCCTTGTGCTGTCCGCGAACGGTGTCGCGCGGTTGAATAATCCAGACGGAATGCTCGGCTCCGGCAAAATACAAAGTCTTTTTATCGGATTTCAACAGAGCTTCGCGCGCATGCGGCAAGGCCAGATCATTGACAATTTGTTTAAGCTGCTTAGCCCGTTGAGCAGAACTTCCACCGAGAACGTGAACTTGCACAGGCATGAGATCGGTCTTTTTAAATTCAAACTGAAAAGCCGGATTGATGACTGATGATACATTCATGAAATCTCCTATCTATGGAACTGGTCTTTTGCTATCATCAGACGAGAAGCATGAGTTCGCAAGACACAAATCAGCATTCAGCCCTGTTCTCTTTGTCTAGCCTGAAGGTGGGGTTTTTGAACGTCGAAAACCTATTTTTAATGTTTGATCAAGAAGTCCCGCTTCACTATCTGAAGCTGACCGAACCTCAGTGGCAAAAGTTATCGACTTCGCTTTTTGAGAACAAACCTTTACAGAAATGTATCCAAATTGCCCGGGTCATTAAGCAGAATAGCCCCGACATCATGATGTTGTGTGAAGTCGGCGGCGCTGAGTCGCTTAAAAACTTTAATCGTCTGTTTCTGGGTGACGCCTACGATGTTGTTTTGATCGAAGGCAACTCAGACCGCAATATCGATGTGGGTTTTTTGATCCGTAAAAACAGCGACTTCAAATATGATCTACGCAGCCACAAAGAGCGGCCGCTCAGCTTTCTGTACCCACACGAGCATCAATCAAAAAAAACCGGCTATCCGATCAAAGGACAAACTCATTTTTTTTCGCGCGATTGTGCCGAACTCCGCATTTTTAATACACTGGCCCAAAATCCGAATTTAATTATTCTACTGACGCACCTCAAATCACGACTTGATCCTGAAAAAATCGATCCGGGCGGCACCGAACGCCGCGCTGCTGAACTGCGCACCTGTCTTGAAATTTACAAAGATCTTCGTTTACAAAACCCTGAAGTTCCGATTATTTTTGCCGGCGATATGAATGGCTACGCAGGACGTACAAAGACCGATGCCGAGTTTGAGATCCTCTACAAAGAAACTGATCTTGAGGACGTGCTTGAAGTGGCCAACGTAAGTCCTGAAAAGCGCTCTACATTTTACCAAATTAAAAATTCGCGAGTTGATGGGCGTCAAATCGACTACTGTTTTATCTCTCAAAATCTGCGCAACCATCTCCGTATTGAGACAGCCGCAGTTTACCGGTACAAGGATGAGTTCGGATTTGATATCACCCCCCCGCGCCATCTCGAAGATAAGATGCGTCTACCCTCAGACCATTACCCGCTTTTTTTTAGCCTTGAAAAGCCCAAGGAATAAGGCAAACTCAATACATGAGCTTAAAAAAAACAACGCAGCCATCGTTTACGATCTCGAGCACGACGGTTTACGTCGAGTCCGAATCAGCTCCCGAACAAGGCCGTTATTTTTTCGCTTATAAAATCACAATCAAAAACGTTGGAAGCCACTCCGCCCAATTGATGAGCCGTCACTGGGTCATCACAGATTCTTTCGGTCATGCCGAAGAAGTGCGCGGACCAGGCGTCGTTGGTTTACAACCGAAAATTACCCCTGGACAAAGTTTTGAATACGATAGCGCCTGCCCGCTCAGAACAAGTTCTGGCACAATGAGCGGCACTTATCAATTCGTCGATGAATCAGGCGAAGCCTTTGAAGTCGAAATCCCTGAATTCTACCTTATCGCCCCGACCGCCGTACACTAACGCTTAAGAGTAATTTCAATCAGGCTTTCGAGAGTTTGCAGTTGCTGCCCGTAACCCATTTGATTCATAGCGAATTCGGTTTTTTGTTCAGGCAAGAGTGGGACATGCACAAATACGATTTTCAAATCACGATGACTTTCCATCGCGCGGAAATAAAGATCATTGCAAACATATGTCCCCGCCGAAAACGAAACATGTACCGGCAACTTTAGGTCCGACAATTTCTGAATAACTTCATCAACCGGAAACTTTGTCATCAGAGCCAGCTCTGCTCCGGCCACCAGTGGACCGTTGACGGGCTTTAAGCCGGCTTCGTCGTGCTGGTGGGTTTCAGCCCAGTTGAGGCCTATTTTTTCAATTGAGATGCGATGGCGACCTGCCGCTTGACCCAAAAGTACTATGTAATCGTAAGTGCGTTGCTGCAGGTGCTGATTCAGAACTTCGAATGCGCGACCGAATTCGACCGGTAGCACAAGGCTTTCAACTTCAGAAAAATTCTGCGCGAGCTCAACCGACAAACGTTCACTCGGATTTTGATCATGTCCCAAGAACGGTTTAAAGCCCGTCACCAGAATTTTCATTTTAAGGAGATCGCATCAGGCGGTTCCAGCCAGGTCCCGATTTTTGATAGACATAACGTTCATGAAGACGTCCGGTTTTACCGAACCAAAATTCAATTTCAGTCGGAGCCAGACAGTATCCTCCCCAATGGGGCGGACAAGGCACAGGCTGACCTCGATATTTTTCGGTCACTTCTTCAATTCGTCTTGCGAGCTCATCATAAGATGAAATGGTTTCAGATTGATGAGAGGCCCACGCCCCGATTTGACTGTTACGTGCGCGGGTCGCAAAATACTTTTCGGACATCTCGCGCGGCAGCTTTTCAACAACGCCTTCAATGCGCACCTGCTCGTCTAAATGCGGCCAGAAGAAGTTAGCCGACACCTTCGGATTAAACTGCATATCATGGCCTTTACGGCCTTCATAGTTCGTATAAAAACAAAACCCCCTGTTTTGAACACCGTCTTCAAACATTCCTTTGAAGTAAACGATGCGAACAGAGGGTTGATTGTTTTGATTCACTGTCGCGAGGGCCATGGCTTGCGCTTCCGGCACCCCTTTGACTTGAGCTGCTTTATATAATTTTAAGAAATTCTCGTAAGGGTCATTCTTAAAATCGAAGCTCATGAAAACTACTTCTTAGCTTTAGCAGCGGGAGCGTTAGCTTTAACGATTTCAAGCAATTCAACTTCGAAAACCAAAGCAGAATTGGCAGGAATACCTGGGCGACCAGCAGGACCGTAAGCTAATTCAGCAGGGATGAAAAGTTTGTACTTAGAACCGGTTTTCATCATTTGCAGAGCTTCTGTCCAACCTGGGATAACGCCCGCAACCGGGAATTCAGCAGGTTGACCACGATCAACTGAAGAATCGAATTTAGTTCCGTCAATCAAAGTACCTGTGTAGTGACATTTGACAGTTTCTTCTTTTTTAGGAATGGCGCCATCGCCTTCTTTCATCACTTGGTATTGCAGACCTGAAGCTGTTACTTTTACGCCTTCAGCTGTTTTGTTTTTTTCAAGGAAATCAGCTGATTTTTTTTTGTTTGTTTCGCCTTCTTCAGCTTGCTTTTTCATAGCCATTTCTTGCAACTTCATCATGGCTTTTTGAATGTCTTCATCTTTCATTTCTGATTTGCCTTGGGCCGCATCAGCTAATGAAGCCGCCAAAGTTTTCGGATCAACGTCGATGTTTTGGGCTTTCAGATTTTTACCGATTTGCTGACCGATTGCGTATGAGGCTTGGCCTTTATCAGATTTAAGATCCGGTTTGTTACAAGCAGTTAAAGTCAGCAAAAGACCCGATACTGCAACTAGCGCTAATTTATTCATTTGATGTTCCTTTCAATGAACTTTAAATATTGTCTTAAGTCCTAAAGCATGATCGAATTCCTAAAGAAATCAAACAGATAACATGCTGCATACATTGCTTTATTTTTTAGCTTTATTCTGCCTCTCCACTTCGGCTAATTGGGCCAAGCTCAATCATATGCCCGTCGAAGTGTTAGGATTTTACCGCCTTGCACTTGCGGCGACACTCTTAGGAGTGTGGTTATTTGTCTTCTACAAGAAGCCCTGGCCGCGACTGAACAAGAACATTTTCTGGGTCCTTTTGTCGGGCGCATTTTTCTTTACGCACCTCTGGACATTCAAATATGCTTCTAAAAATACCACTATCTCAAACACGATGATTATATTTTCATCGAATCCGATCTGGTCTTCGCTTGGCGCCGTCATCTTTTTCAAAGAAAAACTAACTGCACGGTTGTTTATTTCTTATATTCTGGCTTTTGCCGCTATTTTTATGCTGGTCGGCCACGGCTTCAGCTTGGCGCCAGAAACCAACAAAGGTGATATTTCATCGTTTTTTTCGGCCATTCTTTTCGCGCTTTACATGCTGACTGGCAAGAAAGCCCGCGTTTACTACGACAATCAGTATTACTCACTCATCCAGTACAGCGTTTGTGCTCTGCTTTTTGCGGCTTGCGTTGGCTATTCGGGCGCGGCTTGGACCGGCTACGATGACGTATCGTGGTGGGCGGTTGTCGGCGTCGTCTTATTGCCGACTTTCTTAGGACATTTCACAATGACCTATCTGGTGACCTATATGAACCTAAGCCTCATGACCTGCGGAAAGCTGATTGAGCCGGTCATTGCATCCCTCTTAGCGGCTGCGATGTTCAACGAAACGCTCAGCCCGTATGCGCCTTATTCATTTGCTTTAACGATTGCCGCCGTGGTTGTGCTGTTCGAACCTCAGCTTCGTAATGTGATGCGTTTTGCCAGGTTAAAATAGAAAAATTGCGGCGAAGAAAATAAGTAGCGCTACCGAAGTTGGAAACAAGGCGGCCCTGAAAAGTTTGAAGGCGTTCAGCGAGCCTTCCGGAAACTTTGAACTTAAAATTGAAAAACCGGCCGGATTCGGCGCATTCGCCAGAATAGTTAAGCCCCCGCCCACCAAAGAACCGGCCACCAACGCCCACTTAGCCAGTTCACTGAGGCCAGGCACTTGCGAACCGAGGTAAGTCAATGCCGCGTTGTCGGTTACGGCCGTCAAAACAATCGCACCGAAATAAAGGGTGTACTGGTCTAACGAAGTCAGCAATGGCTCAAGCCACCACTTTTGAAAAGCACCGAAGACAATTAATCCCGAAAGAAAGAACGCCACCAAAAAGGCTTCGCGAAACTTCAGTTGATCCTGAAAGTTTTTTGTCACACTGACCAAGCCCATAAAAATCAGAAAAAGTCCGACGAAAACCTGCGGATAGTGCGAAGAAGCCACCAGCAAAGCCATGAAAATTAGATGGGTGATCGTCACCCAAATCGGCATGCGGTAGCTTTCTTTTTCGATCGCCACCAGTGTGTCTTGAATTTCGCGACGGTAGAAATATGAAATAACGCCGGCATTCACGACAACTGACAGCAAGGCCGCCACACCGAGGTGTGAGAATACATCGCTGAACCCCCAGCCCCAAGTTCGCGCCACAACCAGAATAGGTGGCGCCGCAAAGTGAGTCAGAGCGCCGCCGACAGAAATATTCACGAACAACAAACCTAATATGCCGTAAAGAAACGAGCTTTTAACTTTTGCTTCATCAATCATACGGTAAAGCAGCAAAGCCGTAATCGTAATGGCGGCCGGTTCAGTAATAAACGAACCCAAGAGCGGACCGACAATCATCAGTGTAAGAAACTGCAGCGTCGCGGTCGGAATCCCCAGTACGCGCCCCAGCAAAAGGCTCAAGGCTAAAATAAGTCTTCGGGCGATTGCGATGACCGGACGTGTAGAAGCCATAATCATAATACAAAAAATAAAGAGCGGCTCGGTCATATTCAGCGATTGCTGATACTGCACAACTGGAGTTATCCCTTCAAGACAAGCCCACACCGTTAAAAATAAAAAGGCCCAGAAACCGAAGACGACTTCAACTTCGGACAACAGGTAAAAGAAAGCCTCTCGCGCACTGCCCTTTTCAAAACGATGCGAGAGTTTAGCGAAATAAGAAACTGAGAATGTGTGAAGCAGAGCCGCCGCAAAGAAACATGTACCTAGAATTTCGTACTTCATGCGGCAACTCCGTTTTTAGATATCAAAAATACTACTCGTCGTCCAACTCGTCGTCACCGACAACACCAAGATTATATTTTTCAATACGGTAACGCATCGAACGGAAAGAAATGTGCAAAAGCTTCGCGGCTTTTTTCTTCACGCCGCCGGCGGAGTGAATAGCTTTAATCAAAAGCTCTTTTTCAATCTGCCCCATGACTTTATCTAAATCTAAACCCGCGTCGCCCACTTCAATTTCATTGCTGGACGCCATTTTGCGGCCGGCCGGCGTGCTGACCATTGGGGGTAATGACTCTGGCAAAATGGTTGAGCCTGACTCAAGCGCAACCGTGCGTTCAATCATATTCTCCAACTCACGCACGTTGCCCGGGTAATTATACCCTTTCATAATTTCCATCGCTTCAGCTGAAATAGAGGCAATCGATTTATTCATTTTTACATTATACTTGGCCAAGAAATGTTGCGCCAAGATCGGAATATCTTCCTGACGCTCGCGCAGTGCCGGGGTTCTAATTCCGATCACATTCAATCGATAGAATAAATCCTGACGGAATGTCCCTTTTGCGACCATGTCCTCAAGATTACGATTTGTCGCCGCTATTATGCGAACTTCAATTTTCATATCATCGGTCGCACCTACTCGACGAATGATACGCTCTTGAATGGCTCGAAGAAGTTTCACCTGAATAGACGCTGGCAATTCGCCGACCTCATCCAGAAACAGCGTTCCGCCGTCAGCCACTTCAAACAGACCCACTTTATCGGCAATAGCACCCGTAAACGAGCCTTTTTTATGACCGAACATTTCAGATTCCATTAAATTTTCTGGGATAGCTCCGCAGTTGACCGTCACAAACGGACGATCTTTCAACGGTCCGTTGTAATGGATGGCCTTTGCCACGACCTCTTTACCTGTACCCGATTCACCCGTAATCAAAACATTCGTCGGAGCCGAAGACACGCGCTTGATCAGATCAAACACGGCGTGCATCGGGGCCGAGTTGCCGATCATATTCTGGAATGAGTACTCTTTAACGAGTTCTTTTTTAAGAATACGAACTTCAGTTTCGAGACTTTTCGAACGAAGTGCATTCGCAATATTCAGACGAACTTCATCAATTTTGAAAGGCTTCGTGACGTAGTCGTACGCGCCCATCTTCATGGCGTCGACGGCTGATTCAGTCGTTCCGAAAGCCGTGATCAGCATAAATACGATATCCGGATAGCTTTCTTTCACATGTTTCAAAAGCTCGATGCCCGTCATGTTCGGCATTTGCAAATCGGAGATCACCATGTCGAAAGATTTTTTCGTCAAAATTTCTTTTGCGCGCAAACCGTCTTCAGCCGTGGTGACTTCGTAGTTTTCTTTTTTGAGCATGATTTCTAAAAATTCGCGTATTGAATCTTCATCGTCAACAACTAGTATGCGTGATTTCATTTCTGATCTCCTCTGACTAAGGGCAGTTTGATGGTTATTTCAGTTCCGACTCCGATTTCGCTGTTTACCGACACCTGAGCTTTATGTAATTCTAAAATTTTATGTGTGATCGCCAACCCAAGGCCGGTGCCCTTCGGCTTAGTCGTATGAAACGGTTCGAACATCTTCTTTTTGGTTTCTTCGCTCATACCGCAACCGTTGTCTTTGAAAACAAGAACGGCATGCTGGCTTTCAGCCGTCATTCTAAGCTGATAGCGGGCTTTTGCCGCGCCCTTCATAGCCTGAATTCCGTTGATCATAATATTCAAAAAAGCCTGGCGCAGTTTATCGTTAAAACCCAGAATGGCGGCTTCACCCAGCTGGATGTCCCATTCAAAGCCTTCTGAAATGTCCGGATGACTTTTACAGAAAAGAAGCACTTCTTCGAGAGTTTTTTTAAGCTGCACAGTTTGGTCGGGTTGTTTTTCGGGCTTCGCGTAGTCTAAAAACTCGGTGATCAGATTATTGAGGCGGTCAATTTCTTTTAAAATAATTTTCATCAGTTTTTTCT
>JANPAD010000126.1:0-8174 GCA_031429735.1 Bdellovibrio sp.
TTTTCGGTAACCACCACGCCTGTTGTCTGTTTGATCTGAGACACCAGCACATCGGGACTTTTGGCTTTTTTGATGAGATCAAGCCCTTTCGTCGAAAGCACCCAATTGCCTGACTGTATGTCCTTTATAACAAGATCTGTACCTTGAAGCCGGTTCGTATGAATTTTCTGCGCCAATTGCGAGAATGCGAAAGACGTTTCCGCCTGTTCGCGAATTTGCGCTTCCATCATACTGCGAGGACGGTTGATATCACTCATTGTTCGAGCCTGGCGTGCAGCCTGCTCGGCATCGCGATAAGTGCGGTCAAGACCCGATCTGAACATAAACATCGGATCAATCGTCGGTGGTAATACGTCAAGTTCGCGTAAGTAGGTATAATACTCGTTATTGACTGTCACCATACGGTTACTGACAAGGTTTAGAAATTCATCGGGCAACTTTTCCCCGGTTTCAGTTACGAACCCGTAGGCGCCCGACTTAAAACTACTGTATGGTGTAACGGCCACGGCTTTAACATCATCTGTGGCTGAAATAAATTTAATTTTCGTTGGCCTGTAGCTAGCCGCTAAATCTGACATAGCCTCTTGAACCCGAGCAATTTGTTTATTAGTCACAGCATTAGCTAATAACTTATTGCTGGTCACATTATTAATTTCACCCAGTTTCGTATTATCCATGACCAAGAACGCACGGTCGACTTGATCGGGCGTTGATGTTTTAACAAATTTAATGAAGGCCGCGTTCTGTTCCGGCGTCGTGATCTTCACGTTACCGAACTCTTCAATCAGCTTGTCTTTTCCTGCAGCTTTTTCAGCGGCCGTCAAAACTCGAATCGGCGGAACAGCTTTTTGGGTGCCGGTTACTCCCATGCGCATAATATCGCGAGTTTCATTAGGGCTAAAACCTGCGCGTCTCAGCGCAATAGCTTTACTTGAGTTACACGGATTGTTGACGCTGAAGCCGCCACAATCAATATTGTGCGCTTTAATAACAGCGTCACTTTCAGCCGGTTTTAATTTACGTCCGGTGATTCTTTCAGTGACGGCGATACGGTCGGCATCAGTTAACGCGGTCGCGGCTTTTGGGTTTAATCCATTCGCTTCAAAGTCTGCTACAAAACGCTCAGCTCTTTGCGCCGGCATGACAACTGCCGCCGGGTCCGGATTCAAGCGTCCCATTTTTGCAGGCAACAACGGATCGCCTTGACGCGCGTACATTGGCGCACGGTCCATAATTTTATTTAAATTTTGACGTTCAAATTGCGTGAACGGCAACTGGTCAAGAGCCACCGGCCCGCCACGCGCTTCAACCGCTTGCATGAATTTTTTAGCTTCAGCAAAATCAGCCCCGTTCAGGTAGCCGCTTTGCGGACGGTAACTCATCATGCGGCGTAATCGTTCTGCGTCGACTTTAATGCCTTCGGGCACAACTTTCTCTATCATGGACTGCATATCACGGCGAGTAACAACCGGTTTGTATTCCATCGCACCGGCCATGTTGCGGTTTGTGATACGTAAATCATCCGCATAGCCTTGAATTTGACGTTCATTTAAATTGACGGCCGAAACACCGTCACGCTTAGCTAAGACTTCAATTTCATTCGCATAGGATGGAGCTTTTTCAGGTACGACTGCATTGGCCGTCGATCTATTGAGTGCCGTTTCAGCCCGCGCCACGCGCGCGTCGAAATCGGCTTTAGCGGCCGCTCTTGCGGCGTCACCTGCAACATCAGTTGTAACTTGTGCTTCGGTGCTAAGGCGACCCAGTTTCGGCACATCGACATCGATTTGGCGCGCGTACATCGGCGCACGGTCAATAACTCGGTTCAAAGTTTCACGTTCAAATTTACTGAGTGGCAATCTATCGAGCGTCGATACGCCACGAGCATCCACAGCTTGAACAAATTTTCGGGCTTCAGCGAAATCTGCTCCTGATAGATAGCCGCTTTGCGGGCGGTAACTCATCATACGACGTAGGCGATCGGTATCAATTCCGGCATCAGGTAAAGCCTTCGCGATCGTCGCGTCGAGGTCTCGTTTCGTCGCGATCGGTTTATATTCAATAGCGCCGGCCATGTTACGGTTGGTAATTCGTAAATCTGCCGCGTAGGCGTCAATTTGCCTTTCTGTTACATTCAGAGCCGATACACCGTCGCGTTTTGCTAAAAGTTCAATTTCATTTATGTACGATGGAGCTTGTTCAGAAACGGTCGGTTCTCTCGGTTTCAATCTTGCTTCGGCGCGTGCAACACGTGCATCGAATGCTGCTTTTTTGGCTGCGGCGGCGGCTTCAGCCACAGCGTTTGATTGAACTTGTGCTTCGGTGCTCAGACGACCCAGCTTCGGAATATCAGCGTCGATTTGACGGCCGTACAGCGGCGCGCGGTCCATGACTTTATTTAATGTTTCACGTTCAAATTTACTGAGCGGTAGGCGTTCTAAGTTTGCAAGGCCGCGTTCTTGTACGGCCAAGGTAAATTTTCGGGCTTCGGCAAAGTCAGCACCACTTAAGTAACCGCTTTGCGGGCGGTAACTCATCATGCGGCGTAACCGATCGGTATCAATATTAGCGTCAGGTAAAGCCTTGGCAACAACCGAGTCCAAATCACGTTTTGTCGCAATCGGTTTGTATTCAATATCTGCGGCCATATTACGATTCGGAATTCGCAAATCACGCGAGTAACTTTCAATTTGAGGCTCAGTAAAATCTCGAGCAGTTACACCATCACGTTTAGCCAGCAGTTCTATTTCATTTGAGTAAGAAGGAGCATCATCTAAAACACGCAGTGGCCCTTGAGGCGGACCACGTGCACCCACGCCTGAAGTCGGCGGTACCGCCGGTGCGGCTTTTTCAGCACGCGCTACGAAAGGTGCAAGTGGTTCTCTGACGACCTTAAGACGTGTCAAAGCGTCGTCGAGCAATGCCGTCTTGGCTGTATCATCTAAATATTTAATACCACCGATTTTTGACTTAACCGCTTCTTCAATTCTTTTATAAGAAAGTAAAATATCACTTCGCTCTTCAGAATAGCGAATGAGATCCGTTGCAATCTTGCGGCGTTCAGCCACATCGCGAACTGTACTGAGTCGGGCCTGCGTATCACGAATTTTTGTATCAACCTCTCGTAAACGGTAAGCCCCGTCAGAGCGCGAAATTGTTTCGGCTATACCACTGCGGATCTGTTCTTGTTTTGTGACCTTTTGAACGTTCGTAAAACCCGATTTTTTATCTCCACCAGGAATACTCAGCTCGATATCTTGAATTGTTCTATTCGTACCGACTTCTAAATCATAAAGCGCTTTGGTATCTGAGTCTAACTTTCGTGGCCCTAAACCACCGCCACGCAAACGGTTTGTTTTGACAGAAATTTCTCTCTCAAGATTAAAAGCCGAAACGAGTTCAGGATGTTTGCTACGAGCCTGAATTAAATCGAAATCAGGCTTTGCAAGTTCGGCCACTAAACTGTCGTGCTCAGTTTCCATGTCACGAATTATTTTTTGCGTTTTGCCCCGTTGTTCGGCCAAAACCGCCGCCGGGTTCGGCTGCTCAATCACCGCCGCGAAGCGCGAATCTTCTTGAATTTTAAATATTTGGTCGCAGGCCGGAGTACCGGCTCGACATGTCGGCGTCCGAACAGAGTCTGATATGTTTTCAAATTTAACACAATTTGGAGAGCGCGAACAGAACAACTCGATACTACCGCCATCACCACCCGAACCAGTAATCGATTGACCCTCTTTGTTGTATCGAACGGGACCGTTTTGGCCCAAGCTGAATTGCTCGCCCGGTTTGGCCTCGTAGCTAGTAAAACGCGAAATGCCTTGTTCAGAAACCGGTAACGTGACATCCGCAGGAGACGCCAAAACGTCTCGACTGATATCACGATCGAGGTAACCTTTTTTTCGGTAAAACGTATAGTAGCCGCCATCAGGTGCAGACCAAGCCGTCTCGGTTGCATAACTGCCACGGACAACAAAATTACCTTCGCCGACCACTTCGATATCGACATTGAATGTATCTTCTAAACTGTGTGGCTCGTAACCTTTTTGCAAATCGTAATAACGATTATGTGTGTTAGCCGAGTAAATATTTCGAACCCGAATGGTTTCACCGTATTCTATGAGAGTTCTTTCAATTAACAGCGCACTTCTTTCTTGAGCGGTAATCAGTTTTGTTTCGCGGGTTATCGAAGTGACTTTTAATTGCCTTGTGCGTTTTCCGATTTCGATATCGAGCTTACTTATCGCTTGGGTACGACCGGCCGGTCCGGTTGAGGCCAGTTTCAAACGGTCAATTGTGGCCGCTGGATTTTTCGAATTTAAAATTGCTGCAAAATCTGAATCACGCACATGCGCTCGATCAGCCGGAATTTCTTTTAAATGATTTATGACTTTTTCGCGCGTTTCAGGATTGAGCCGGGCAAGTCTGTCTTCAACTTCAATTCTTGTTTCACGCGCCTCTGAAACACGAGGTCCTCGATCTTTCAGATCTTTACTTTCAACATCATCAAATCTTGATTTAGGTTTAAATTTGGCATCTCGGCCGGTCAATGATGGCAACTCAAGATCATCTAAAGCTTGGCGGTCTGCTTCAGCTAAACGTTTATTAACTCTTTCAGGAGAAATTTTTGCATTGGCGGGCCTATCTGCAAACGCAGAACTTTCGGCACTCGAAGGAGCCCCGTTTTCGCGAGCCGGAGGTTTTTCAAAACCGAACCGAACCGGGGTTTCGTTCGCAACAGCAGAACCTGTACCCTCAGTTCGTCCAACGGAGCCAGATGATTGTGAAGAATTGTTTGATGCTCGACCGACGGCGGCCCCGCCGCCTTCATCAACCGCAGCCGCTCTAGCGCCGCCGCCAACTGAAGTATTTCCGGCAGAACCTGTACGACCGACAGATGCCGGACGTGCGGCCCCAGTTGAACCGTCAACAAAAACTAACTTTGATGTAGAGCCTGTATTTAAACCGGCTCTCGAAGCCAATCCTGATTCGGCCGCCACTCCGCTGCCGCCGGTAAAGACATTGGCTCCGCCACCGCCACCGCCGCTACCTAAACGAGGACCAGGCGCACTCGGTGCGGCTTGCGCATAGTTAACCGTTACATTTGTAGGTCTGAGCGGTGCACGTGTATCAAGTGTAGCTGAACCTGTGGCTCGGATATTTGTCGTGGCGGCTCGCGCATCGGTCGCCACATTGGTGGCTACAGACGTGTTTGCAGCGCGCGGAACAACGCGCGCGTCAGCAGCCGCGTCGGCCACACGTGTTGGCGCAGGCAATAAGCGCTGCGCAGGTGGTGCCGGCAATCGCCGAAGTGTTGGCACATCAGAAGTAGATGAATCAACCACGCGCGCAGCCGGTGATGGGCCCCCGATGCGGGCTTGTGGCGCAGGTCCTTCAATTCGTGCAACTGGAGTTGGTCCTTCAATTCGGGCTTGTGGTGCTGGCCCTTCTAATCGTGCAGGTTCTGTTCGTGCCGCTGCAGGCTCAACACGCGGAGCATTTGGCTCAGTGCGGGCAACAACAGCTCCGCCTTGTTCTTCGCCAGCACGAACCACACCACCGGCCGCAGGACGATCAGCAGTTGAAGATCGAACAACTTTTAAACTTTCATCCGGAGGCACACTTCGTGGGTCGACAGGTCTTCCGGTCGCATTATCAATAGTGACTGGTCGCGGACGTCCAGCGCCACCAGCAAGGCCCGCATCAGCAGCTCCGGCGGCTTCACTGAATTGACGTTCACGTCGTGCTGCCGCAGCAAATTTTGAAGCGAAAGAAGCACCAGATCTAGCTCGATTAACTGCAGCCATACCTGCGCGTGCGAGCGGACGAACAACAACCGCTTGTCTTAAGCCTTCGCCTCGCCCGGCGACATTACGTACTCCACGAACTGTTGCGCCGGCGCCGCCTAACGTTGCCCGATCAACGACACGTCCTGTAGCTCGTGCGCCTGCGACGCCCGCCCGACCGACGGCCGCAGCTCCCCGCGAGATTTTTCCGAGTCCATTCAAAGTTCGTTGACCTCGGGCCGTAGCGCTTAAACCTCTACTGATCAATCCAGCTCCAGCGACTGCCGTTTTCGAAGCCAGGCCAAACAACATTCCGAGAGATTCTGGCAAAACTAAGGTTGAAATAATTTCGCCGGCAAAACGGCAAACCAAATTAATCCGTTCAGGATTATTCAGACACTTGCCGATCGCATTTACTTTATCGGTTACGAAATGCATGATCGCATCGCCGATGTTTTTTTTGAATTTGGCGCGGTATCCGCCTTGGCCGGTAACGGGGTCGCGGTCGCGCCACAAGGCTGCAATTTGAGTTTTCAATCCCCAAACAACTCCCGGAAGCTTCCAGATACTTGAAATAGATTCCCAAATAATTTTGAGCGCTCCTTGAAGGGCCGAGCCCACGCAAGTGGCTGCTGTACCGGCCGTTACGGCGCGCGGTCTGATTTTATTAATACATTCATTATAGTTAAGCTTGTCGCGAATAGGATAATTCCAAGGTAAAACCGTCAGACGAACCATACCTTGTTGTTCACGTGAAGGTTCTTGCCCGTTGACATTTCCGTTCATGTTACGATCGCCGCAGCAAAAGTAATCTTTTACTTGTTGCGCCGTCAATTGCGGAGATGACGCCGGACCGCGCCGCTCCGGACAATTGGGGTCGCCGGTATTGTCGTCATCATCGGCTTCGGCCGCATCAATGCGCGAACCTAAGCGACCGCGCAGCTCTTGGTCAAGCGACGAAACAAAGCGCGTACTGCGAACCGCTTCGCTTTTTCGCGAGCAGGTTCCGGTAATTTCACCACGGTTATTAACTGTGCAACCCGGTTGAATGGCACGCGCCCAGTAATTGCTTTCTTCATTAACTGCTGACTTATAAAAATCGATCACGCATCTATTCGGATTCGGTCGTTCGATCTCTTGTAAAATAGAAGCGCGAAGGTCTGTAAAACGATAAATTTTGTCAGGCGGCGCATCGTTCGGCTGACCGGTGTGCATGTATCGACTCACGTTCTGACCGGCGCACGTCGGCGGCAAATCAGCCAAAGCTGAAAGCGCAACAGCGAACGTCAGAAAAAAGGTAAGCCAAATTCTAAACAAGTGTTTTATCTCACATCCGGTAAAGTGTTTATTCGAAGGGCGGCAAATTGTTTTAAAGCTTCTTTAACTTTTGCGGGGTCAGCTGCCAGTCTCCAGCGCAGTTGCGCGTGCGCCGCGAAATTATCATAAATATAAAATCTTTCGAGAGTTTCGACTTTTCCATCTTCGTATTCTTGAGCACAATGAAGTTCTAAAATTTGGTGACCGTCTTGACCTTGCAACAAGGTGTAATTCAGAAGCTCGGTTTTTGCGGCGTCGAACGCGTTGTTCGCAATATTTTTACCTTCAAGAATATCCTGTACGAATTGATCAGGCCCGCGTTGTTTGAGGCTGTCGTCTAAGGTGTTATCATCAATGCGGATCACTTCAAGATCGATATTAGTTGTGTCCGAGAAATAGAAGTGAGACTCCCCTTCAATTTCAGGATCCATTTCATCTTCAAGATCGGGCCTCCACGATGCAGGCGTAGGTAATTGCACCTGCAAAGGCGGATTGTTCGATTGTGCGCGGCTTTCAAAAAGCACAACACTTCCGAAAATGAACAAAATTGTAAAAATCAGCTTTTTTCGCATACGTAACGTATCGACCGAAGATCAAAAACGCTTAATAATGAGATATCGAAACCAGCCGAAAATAAGACCCAAGGCGGGGCCAGTTTTAAATGAGAGTCGAGGTCTTTAAGTTGTTTAGGGTCGGAAAATGCGATTTTAAGAAGCAAAAATGTGGTCTAGGAGGTGAAAAATGGTGCAACCGCCAGGATTCGAACCTGGGACCCCAACATTCGTAGTGTTGTATTCTATCCAGCTGAACTACGGTTGCACGGTAATAAATAAGTGTGAAGGCAATTTGTACATAAAACGAGGTCTAAAATCAAGAGCTGTTATACGCCATAACTTGCTTTGGTAAAAACGCTATGGCAGTTTATGTGTTCGTCCATTCATTTGGGTGCAATTCAGCTTAATTTAATACCATTTTTCGTGCGGAGAGGTGGGTGAGTGGCTGAAACCAAGCGTTTGCTAAACGCTCTTAGTTCCAAAAGAGCTAACGCGGGTTCAAATCCCGCTCTCTCCG
>JANPAD010000127.1:0-4121 GCA_031429735.1 Bdellovibrio sp.
CTAAATTCGAATAGTTCAGCAGGTGGGCTCCTCAAATATCGTTGGTATAAAGACGACCAACTGCTCCCTTATGAAGTATCAAACTCATTGGTTAAAGTTTCTTCAACAGCTAACGATTCGGGTTTATATAAACTCGAAGCCTACAATCCATCTGGGAATGCCTTCGCAACATTTAAAGTTACAATTATTCCACTATCAATTCCATTGTTTACTTTAAGTGGGTCTTCGAATTTAACTCAGTATGAAGGAGGGCCGCTTGGCATTTATCGACCCCGTGCCTCCGGTGGGCAAGTTAAGTACCGATTTTACAAAGATGATGTTCAGATCGCTTTAGCCGGAAACGATATTTACACTCAAAATGCAAGGCTTAGTGACTCAGGAGTTTACAGAGTCGAAGCATATAACAGTTTGGGTTCTATATCCAAATCTTTCACAGTTAGTATAATCCCGGAAACAAAACCAGTGCCTGACGGAATTTATAGTGACAACAACACCGCCAGTTTTTATGTGGGCGCACCATTGTATTTTCGTCCACCGACTGCCTCAGGTGGTGGCGTTAAATACCGATGGTATAAAGACGGAATTCCAATTCCTGGATATTACAAAAGTGATATCACACTTGACAATGCTGAAAAAAGTGATTCCGGCTTATACAAAATGGAAGCTTACAACTCTGCAGGCGTAGTCAGTTATTCAGTAACGGTTATGGTGCTAGATCAGACAATACCAAGATTTGAAATAACAAACATGAGCGTCAACAATCCATACACGGTTGGTAAGAATTTATCTTTATATGCTGGATCTGTTAAAGGCGCTGAAGTCAAATATCGCTGGTATAAAGATGGTGAATTAATTCTTGGCAGCACAGGAAATTCTATTTACCTGTATATTAATGATGAAAAAATGTCAGGTAAGTATAAAGTTGAAGCCTACAACAGAGCCGGAAGTAGTTTCTTAGAAGCTGATGTAACGGCTATAAATCCATGATATAACTTTAAAATTACACTCAATTAATACTAGCTTTGACGTAAACCGGCATTTTTTGCAAAGTCATTTTGAATTCTAATTATATGAATCGCTGCAGCGGATTCGGGCGCAGGTTCAAGCTCCGTTGGTCACCCCAATTTTTTCCTTAAGATCTCTCCGATTGAATTTTTTTAACCTAGCAATTCTTTGTAGATTGTCCGCAGAAGTTTGTCTGCAGTGTATGGCTTAAGGAGAAATTGTCTAACTGAGCCGCCAGTGGCTCCGCCGGCCCGTAACCAAGGATTCAGACTAAAAATTGGTGAGAATTGATTCGGGACCGGACGCGGGAATACCTTGCCAGGGTACACAAAAGGCCGTTAATCCGACTTAGCCGTTGATTGCGGCCAATCAAAGTTCATAATATTTTTTCCGTCAGGCGATATTGTCATGATTCAAATTGGGTAAAGAGCTGATCAGCGGCTCATCGGTAGTTTTCTTAGGAACACTACGCAAGGGCCCGTGATTGGATAATGTTTTTGTCTGTTATTGAAACTGCCTACATCTACAACTCTTTAGTGATCGTATTCTCCATTCTCTATTTTTTCATTTCGAGCATCAAACGTAATATATTAAAATCATAAATCGTCGTATGCGCATCCGATGCTCCAGCGTACACGCGAACCACCGAACTATTGCCTGATTTCGCAATAGCAAAACCCATCGGGTAAACGTGCAATAAATCGGTAATTCCTGAATTCAACCCAAGCTCATGCTTCGTCTTAGGTTGAATGGCATCTGGACGATAAAAAATAATATTCGTCAGCGTCGAGTCGAAGAACTTCAGCGAAGCTGAATAATGCCGGCGCATCAATGTCTGCCCGTTCACTTTCTGTTTCACGTAACGAATCTCGTGATCAAAAGTTAAATAAGTGACCCCACCATCTACAATCGGAAAATCGTTTAAACGATTTTCCGGGATATCTCCAGCAAAGTGTTCGGGCGCACCAGGCCCGTCTGAAGTGAATAGCTGATTGCCTTTACGCTGAATACGCACGGGACGAGTTCCGGGCCCGAGACCTTTACCTTTCGCATCCGGATGTTCGGCGCTTCGCACCTCAACTTTAAGATTCGGGTCTGAACTGGTTAAGTTTTCAGTCAAATCCGTATCCAGAATAATAATCTTGGAAAGCGAAGGTCCCTCAGTCGATTCCGTCGGCAGCAGTCCACGTTTTCCGAAAAGATCAACTAAAGCATCATTCCAATTGTAATCTTTAAAGGCCTGCCAGTTTTTAAAAACAAAAACCTGCTCGGCGTACTGCCAGTGTTTATCTCCGGCCATGGCTTTGACTATAGGGTTTCCAAAATCAGGGCGCATACGCGTGCGTATCACGATTTCTCCCGCTTCATTTTGCGCGATTGTTCCGTTTTTAGCATCAACAAAAGCCCAGACGTCATCGGTTCTTTTCGGAGCTGGGCTCATATTCGAAAATGCCGGTTTACCCGTTTGCGGGTCAACTTCGACTGCGACCGGTAGGCCGCGACCATCTATTTTTAGCTCAACATATCTGTTCATCACGTCCGGATCCGTCGAATCTGGGCGGTGAGAAGAGTAGTCTGTTCCACTTAAGAAATAATGGGTTTTTCCGTCGTCATGAATAACCGAAATACGCGGGTCTTCAAAGAAGAATTTTGCATCTTCTTTAGAAGCCAAAATGCGGTGACGAAAAACATATTGACCACTTACGCGTTCAAACAAAAGAACATCAGACACATATCCTTGCGGGCTAATGCTGCCGGTTTCACTGTTCATTTTTTCAACGTAAGGTTTTACTCCGCGAGTTAGAATGAATTCTCGCTGATTGCCCGTAACCGGATCAACAGTCGACATGGCCGTCGAGTTCGGAAATTCGATGTACTTCACACCGTCATAAACTACGGCCTTGCCAGTCGAATTTATAGTTTTGATGACGTCATCTGAGCGAGCTATCTGGGGCTTGAATTGTCCTTCAAGCGCGACACCTTCACGTGTAAAGGCGCCACTTTCGGGTATTCCGCCTAAATGGGCGTCGATGAGTGTATTGACCATGTCTTTTTTTGCGGGCCTGGTGGGTTCAGGGCGCCTTGCAGTCTCAACAGGTTTGGCCGCTTCACGTGGACGACCGGCTTTAACAGCTCCGCTCGCATAATCGACTAACTGCAGCTGCTCCACTAAAGATCGACAGCTATTAGCTGCTTGGGCTGTTGAAACGATTAAAACCAATATGAGAGACAGTGAGGTCGCCAAGGCCAACGTGTTTTTCATACGTTATTATGCTTCAAGATCAGAGCCACTTTTAACAGAGCCGCCGGTGGCTCCGCCGGCCCCTAACCCAAGGATTCAGACTAAAAATTGCTGAGA
Source organism: Bdellovibrio sp. (assembly GCA_031429735.1). Taxonomy (GTDB): domain Bacteria; phylum Bdellovibrionota; class Bdellovibrionia; order Bdellovibrionales; family Bdellovibrionaceae; genus Pseudobdellovibrio. Next base: position 3,365 of record JANPAD010000127.1, read on the forward strand.
ATTGATTTAGGACCGGGCAGGGGATACTTTGCCCAATACAAAAAAAGAGAGAACCTGTAAGGCTCTCCCCTGATTGATAGCTTATTATAAAACTAGTGAGTCGCTTTTCCTAAAAATTCAGCTACGTCATTGAACGGAACTTTCATTAAATCATCTATTGTAATATCTGCTGAGCTTACATGCTTTACAAAGCTATCAGTGATGGCGCTTGCATCTGAAACATTTAAGCCATTGACTTGGCAATTTAAGGTATCATCTGCAGCAATACTTTCAGTGTTCACATCAACACAAGCATTTAAATTTGCGAGATCAGGTTGATTGGCTTGGCCTTTATAACCAAAGCTCACAGCTATTTGAGTTCTGTTTGCATCAACTGGAGTTCCGGCTGCAATAAACTGTACGTAATGCTCTGGTTGTGCTTGGGCCACAAAAGATCCTTGGTGCATCATGATGTAGGCTTTTTCAGCTCTATTATCAATGAGGATTCTCTCTAATTCAACGCCCGAGTTAACATCAAAACCTTGGCTCAAGTATTCGAACTTGAGCACATCAGCGGTGCGGTCAAATTCAAGAAGTGTACGACTTTTATCGTCCCTCTCAGGAGATTGATCTTCTGCGCCTGCAATTCTGATAAAGCCATCATTAACAGTAATGTAACCCACCATTTGACTTTCTCTTCCATCAATCATGATGGTGAATTTTTTCATATACACCGATGAGTCATCAGGAGTCGAAACTTTCACTTGAATTTCTTTTA
>JANPAD010000128.1:0-7231 GCA_031429735.1 Bdellovibrio sp.
GAAAGGAATGCGGCCGTTATAAGAAATTTTGACCTTCTTATCTTTAATTTTGCCCTTACGTTCAGCTTTTAAAATCTCTAAAGTAAATTCAATTTCTGAAATAGCCTGTTGTGCGTCAATGGCTTGCGTGTTCCAGGCACCCAAAATATCAATAAGGCGTCCATAGTTTTCGCTAAAAACCTGAATTGTGGCTTCAGCTTCATCAAACTGGCAAATGCCGTTCAGCAAAATCCCTCTTAAGAAAATTGACTCGGGTTCAAAATAATTTTCATAGTAAGGCGTATGAATAGATTCAAGAATACCGATCGCTTTCGTCGTTTGTCCGATAAACAAATAAGACCACGCCAGCTCTTTTAAACTTTCTCGGTAGGCATGGCCAACCCTAGATATCTTCGAGTAGGTTTCAATAGCTTTCGGATAATTTTTTTGCTGAAAGTAGGCCCGGCCTAAGTTAAGAGTCGTGTAATCTTTTTTTAATACATCCGCTTCAGCACTTTTTTCATAAACGTTTAACAATTTCTGATAGCTTTCGATGGCTAAAGGCGCATTGTTTTTTTTCAAATAGCTTAAAGCCAGCAAGCTTAGAGCAGCTTCGTGGTCCGGCACTTTAATAAGGGCTTGGGCTAAATAATTAATCGCCTGATCGAACTGACCTTTATCATAGCTGGCCTCAGCCAATTTATACTCATAAACATCGTCTGACATTTTTTTCAGGTCATCGACACGCAAATCTGAAATAGCGAAATCCAGCATTTTTTGACTTTTGAGATGTCCTGATATCGAAATCAACTTTTCAAGCGCCGGTTGCCGAAATTTCTTTGAACCTGATCGCACGACCTTAATAATCGGATAACTGCTGGCCTGATACAGTTTTAGATCAAATAAACTTAACCCAAAATAGTACTGAGCCGCAAAATAATCTTCGTCTTGCTTGGCGTGAGTTTCAGTAAACTGATACAAAACTTGGGCGGCTTCAGCCCATTTTTTTTCTTGATAAAGGCGTGTCCCTAATTCAACCGGAGTTTCAGCAAAGGCCGCTGATCCAAAACTCATGAGGCCTATAGATATAAAAAGCAGTACGCGGTTCATTTACTCACCTTTAGTTAGGTTTGGCAGAAAAAAACTGTATGAAACTAAAAACGAAACTGAATTTTTAACTTTGTCTTGGGCCCAAGTGCCGGTTTCTTTATAGCTCGACAACTGCACAGCCACGTCAACCGAACTGTTTTCGTTTAAGGTCACGATTTGCCCCAGCCCTACATCGTACCCGCTTGAGCTCTCACTAAATTGGTTTGTCACTTGGCAGGCGCCGGCCTTCAAGTAAAGTTCGAACGGCAAAATTGTTTGACCACCTAAAGACCACTTACCGTAAAACGGCACAAAATAAAGGTCGGCTTGAAGTTTGTTTTTTAAACTCGGAATCAGATCGGTGTTAACACCTTGCACATCTTTTAAGTTAGAGGTCTGTGAATTTTGAGTTGAACTGTAAGCTGTGCCTGTTAAACCCAGCCCCCAAGTTTCATCGAAAAAATACTGAACGCCCAGGAAAGCGCCGTAACTTGAAAAGTAGGTTTCATTTTGAACAACATCAGCGCCGACGTTGAATTTGAAACGCCCGGCTTTCAACAAACTGACCGGTTGCACCGAGGTGTACTTTTGGTAAGACGTCGCCGGTATCAGTTGGTCATAGTTTGTTACGTTGAGTTGTTTGTAAACTTTTTTGGCGACGGCCTTGTTAACGACTTCATCTGTGTTTTCAGAATCGTTGTTGGCGTCGGTTTCAGCGGCTTTTAAGTTCGATGAAAGGCAAAGGCACAAAAAAAGTGGCAAAATCACGTGGTAGAATATAGTTTTTTGTTTCACCGATTTAGACTAAATGATGTTACTCAAAGTGGCTACGTTATTATGCGCTGACATAGACGAGTTTCGAGGTCGTTGATGTTTTTTTGTTGAGCCTGATAACTGAGGCTCAACAAAAGTCTGGTTTATTTTGAATTTAGTTAGATGAGATTACGATTGTAACCGTGTCCGTATAATTACCTGGCTTGGCACCGGTCACACTTCCGATCGTGACGTTCACAGGTAACCGCAAACCATTTGCAGGTGACGTGCCGCCGCTTGTTTGTACGACTTGTGGTGCGACAGTGAGAGCCAGAGGCAGGCTATTCAATGTTAAACCGTAGTTAATATATGTGCTTGTTGATGAGTTAAATAAGCGATTTGCGTTGGCCGAACTTATTGAAAGTGAGTAGCCTGAGTTATATTGCAAAATCAAGTCAAAAGCTTTCTGAGCTCCGCTTGCGAGTTGTCCAAAGTCTAAGCTCTGTGCCACATCGGCGGCCACAAAGGCTGTTCCGGTGTCCACCAGCGAAAGATCGGCTTTTTTAGAATTAGTATATGTAAAATTCGCATTCAAGGTTTGTTGAATAGTTGCGCTGCTGACGGTGCCCATATAAAGCGATACTGAAAATACTTCCGCGTACTGCCCGTTCGCTATATAAAGCGAAGTATCTAAGAACGGGTAAAAATTGACCGGAACAGTTGCATTCCCTGGTGAGCTGAACTGTCCAGTAACTACATCAGTCGTGGCCAAACCTGGACCGAATGGTTTAAGAATATTGGTACGCCCCGAATCCGCATAAAACTGCACGGGATAAGGCTGTTGCCCGAATGTTATCTGACGAGTTGAAACAGAACTACCCGTAACACCATTATTTATGACTATAAAGAAGCTGCAAGTTTGATTTCCGCCTTGGCCATTTTTACGCGAAACAGTCACAGGTATTGTCGGAGACCCACCCGCAGAAAAGTCGGGAATACTGCCGATCGACATTGAAAGACCCTGGCCGCAGCTGAAAGCTTCGCTTGCCGCAAACAAGACAGGTAAAAACGCCGCCAATCGAGTGAATTTTAAAATCATTATGTTCCCGTCACTTTCTCTAACTTCAGTGTGCCCAGTTCAAATTCAGTCGCGTCAGATTCGCTCGCATTATCTAAATCGTCTTCTTGATTGCCGTCTTTCGGGGCTTCAATTTCAAACGTAATCTTCTTTAAACGCGGATCAGCCAAAACGATTTGGTATCTTCCATAGGATAAACCATCCACCACGAAATTTCCAGATTCGTCGGTGAAAAAGTTATTTGAAAAGACCTGGCCGTCACCATTCACAATTTTACCATACAGGTAGCTGATCGGGTTTTTACCGTCAGAGACCAGGCGTCCACGCACCAGCAGCGATTTGACGACTTTCAGCGGTATATAAAGACCAGATCTGTATTTCGGTTTGAGTATATAAGCCTCACGGTCTAAACGACTACTGGCCCCAAGGCTAGTCGAGTCCAGCTGCAATGACTTCTCGGTATACGAGTTAAGATTTGAGAACACGAAGTTTTCATTATTTGTGATTTTTAAACTGTCGCGTTCGACGCCATCCGGAATTGTCAGATACTGATTGCGTCCAAGATTACTAGCCTCGATCACGGCAAAAGAATCGGTGATCGGTCTTGAAATCGACAAAGAATCTGTGGTCCAAGCCAACGCCGTGCCTAAACCCAACTGCCCTGACGTATTTTGCTCGCCTAAACTGCTGCTGCCGTTCAATTGAAAACGACTTTCGAACTTTTTAGCGTAATAGTTGGCGTTTAAATTTAAATTTTGCGATTCAATATTTGAAACGTGATCTTTTTGTTTTGAAGCGGTCACATCAAACTGTAAATCATTGTAGTTCGTTTTATTGTTTTTAGTTAAGCGAACCGACGTATTGTGATCAAGTGTTTCGTGTGAAAATGTAGCCTGAGCCTTGCCTTCCGGTTCAAGCCAGTTGAGTGATATCTGCACTTGGTCTTGATCGCGATTCAAATCTGAAGAATTGAATGACGCATCAAAGCGCCAGTTCGGCAAGAATTGATTCTGATAGGTAAAGCGGCGGCTGACATCGTCTTGTCCGAAGTTTTGGCCCTTTGTTTGCGTAACACCGAAACTGAACGAACTTCTTTCGGTCAATTGTTTTTGAAATACAAAATCATAGCGTTCAGAAAAATTGTTAGGGGTAGGACCACTAATCGTTATATTATTAAAATCTTTGCCGCGAAACTCAGCTCCACCTAAAACTCTGAACCGGTTGAAATACGGCAAACTCAATTCGGGCGAATTATATCTGAGGCGGCTCGCAAAAGCCGATGACACAGCGCTGTCACGATAATCAGCCACATCAAAAAATGTGGTCCCGATATCAGTTAAGTAACCTAAACCAAGACCGAATATGTTTGATGTTTGATAACCTTGATAGTTACCCGCCACCGTCACCTCATCAGATAAACCGTAGCGATGGAAAATTGAATTGTACTGATCGGTGACATATTTTTTTTCAGTGCCCAGGTAGTAAGACGGACGGCCCGTTTGATAAGAAAAATCGTTAACCCCACGGGCTAAAATTTGGTCATCAAATAGCATGTCGACGTCGAATTCTTCTTTGCCGCCAAAATCGTCAATTAAAATAATATGAACGCGGTTACGCCCGTACAACAGCGGAAGCTCTTTTAAATTATACGGCCCGGTGCCCACGCGTAAACGCGATATCAAAGTGCCGTTGATATAAAGCTCAAGTAGTGAATTTGATTTAACCTGAATGGTTGTTGATCGTTTGTTCAGAGTGCCCCGTTCGGGATAAATGCTAAATTGCTTTTGAATTTGCAACCCGGCTGCCGGCAATGAAGCCTGAAATCCTTGTACGCCGGCCGCAAAATCGCCGGCGCGTATTCGCACTTGTTCATCTTCTAAATCATGCACAAGGGACGTATCGTTTCTTTGAAACGGAGTTTGTTCGAATTCTTTGTAGCTGGCCGTTGATTCAAATGTAAAAAATCTTAAGTTTTGCACCAATTCAAATTGACCTTCGGTCGGTATTTGATTGTAAAAGTAACCCGTCGGCGATGACCGGTCATTATAACCGGTTAAGCCGCGCAAATTCAGATAGCCCGAATAGTTTTCATTATAAAGCGTCTGGCCTGTTTTATTACGGGCTAAAATAACCGGAAAATCTTTGATAACGCGCATTTCGAGCGGAATAACCAGCGCCATTTTTAAATCTTTTTCGTTGTAGGCGGATTCAATGCCCACGCGCGCCAGATCAGTCAAAAGCAAAGTTCCGTTCGGATCAATTAAATTTTGAATGCGATTAATTTTATCAACTAAAATATAACGGCGAAGCATTTCAACAACTTGTGCGCCTTTAAGGCTAACCGGTTGTGACTTTGCATCAATGTAAAATTCGATATCGCCCACAGCAATACGATCAACCGTCACCGTCAACGGTATCCAATCAGCCCAAACCGGCTGGGTCAAAATCAATGACAGTAAAATTAAAAGACCGTTACGAATTTTAAACATAAAATTTAAGGCACATCGCGAATTTCAATTTTAGGCTTATTTTTAATAATATCGAACTGGCTTGCCGACTTAACGGTTAAAATGCGGCGTGTGCCCGGCAAAATATTTTCACTATCCCAGGTCGAAATGTTCTCTGAATTCATTTTAAAAGGTTTACCATTTGCATCAGTCAGTTCAGCGCTGACGTTTTTAAGCAAAACATGCTTTTGACCTTTGTTAATGATTTTGACTTTTAAAGTGTCTTTATCTAAATGAGTGACAGATTCCACTTCAATCTTCGGGTAAAATTTGTCGTTCGTCACATAGGCCGAAGCCACAAATTGAAATAAGAAATTAATCCCCGTCTTTTTATTGTCTTCTTTGAACGTAACCGGCAACTGCGAGGCTACTATTCTATACGCCAGCTCGCGATCATGTTCTTTTTTTCCGACATACACGACTCTTACGGCACGTGAATCGCTGGCGGCTAAAGATATTTGCTCGGGAAAAATTTTAAAATCTGTGGTGGGCGTTAGCTTTTCTTTACCCTTTTCATCAATTTGACGGACGAAAGCTTGAATTTTGACCGCGATACGATCTTTACCTTCGTTTTCGACTCGAAATATTTTAGTTGAGCCTTCGCCTTCAGCGGTAAAATCGGCTGTCATCGGATCTAACCGAAAGGCCTTTGCCTGAAAAGAACCTAAGATAACGGCGCACATTAAAATGTAGATCAATTTGCTTTTCTTCATCGATGTATTCCCATGCTGCTAATGCGTCTTTGCAAGTCTAACTATTAAACTGAATTATTAAGGGGCAACGACCTTTACGCGGTAATCCCCGTCCAACTGTTTCAGTTGAGTCAGCTTAACCCAATTAATTTCTTTTTGTAGATTCTTTATTTGCGGCGCGCTTTCTTCAACTGATTGCGGCATACGCTGAGGCTTAGCGTTCGCAGATATATAAACGGTCAATTCTGAGTTTTCATTAGGAGTGATGGTCACTTTTTGTGATGTCGACTTGATAGACGTATTGATTGTATATCCACGATCAGGAACCGTACCCGAAAGCACAAGCGTTCCGGCTTGGCTTAGCTGACTCACCAACAATAAAGAACCTAAAACAACAATACCACGGCTGAGTTTCATACTGACTCCGATCTTCTTATGCTGAAAACCTATCGGCATAAGCTCGGCCAATCATGAAGTGTCGGAGTCTACATTCCTATTTTGAGACAATAAAAAAAGCCCCTTACGGGGCCTTTGAATTGAACTCGACTTTAGTAATAACGATAACTAGTTATTAGCTACGATTGAAATTGTGATTGTGTCGCTGTAAGTACCGGCCGGCGCTAAAGGGTAAGCCGTTACGTTGACATTTACATTCGAGGCAACAGTCGTTAAGCCGGGTAATGAGGTCACGTTTTTAACTTGCTGATCGACCGTAGTTAAAGAAACTGCCGTAGCTCCGTTGTAAGAAACGGTGTAAGGCGTTGATTTGGTCAAATCTACTCCGTGAACTAATTTAGATGCATTGGCTGACTTCATAAAGATTTTGTACCCTGTTAGGTTATTCGAAGATTCACTGACGCTGGCCACAAGCTTGTTTGTTTCGCCACCCGTAATACTAAGACTTGTTGCGTTCGCATTTGGAGTAATAACGATGTCATTAACCGGATTTACACTGCCCGATATAACAAGAGTTCCTGTGCTTAAAGCAAAAACAGATTGAGACAACATGACCAATGCAACAACTAATGACTTTTTCATTTTAACTCCTCAGTTAAATTATTTAATTCAGTTGAACTGAGTAATTGCAATTCGGAAGCTGGTTTTAAAGCAATAGGTTGCATTTGAAAAAAAAA
>JANPAD010000129.1:0-2776 GCA_031429735.1 Bdellovibrio sp.
CCACGAGGCCGGTGTTTTTTATATCCGTCAGCCGGGACAACAAAACGGGCATCTCTTTTCGATCACGGATAAAGAATTTCCGACTGTCACCGGTGATGGTCACACAAAAATCGGCGATTTGATTTTACAAGACCCAAGGGCACGCATTATTGCCGGCACCTACTTTGAACGATTCGGCACGAAAGTCGATGATATACCGGCCGAGCAACAGATCGTTCCGCTGGCCACCTGTGGAAATCACTGCCAGGGCGCCATATTTAAAAATGGCCAAAATTTGAAATCTGCCGAGCTCTTAGCCGCTGTTGAAAAAATCGTAGCACCTATTCCGGATTTCTATTTTGGTCGTCTCGATATACGTTATCTGAGCCATGAAGACCTGAAACAGGGCCGTCATTTCAAAATTGTAGAAATTAATGCGGCAGGTAGTGAAGCGACACACATTTGGGATAAAAACACGCGCCTCATAGACGCCTACAAAACATTGTTTCAGCAGTGGGAGTATCTGTTTTTGATCGGTTATGAAGTGAAAAAAATGAAACGTATTCGCTACAAGGTCAGCCTTAAAAACCTGATTGTCGAATTGTTTAAACTGAATCGCCAAGAAAAAAAATTGGCCGTTTCATCGTAGGATAAAAATGAAAAGTTTTTTTCTGATCGTCATCGTATTTTCAAAGACGTTTTTTTACATCCTTTGGTCATTTTTGCAGCCAAGTCGCCTGCAAGAGCTAGTTCAAAAATGGGCGCAGTCCGCAATGAGAAGCTTCGGCTACAAAGTACAGATCCACGGAGAACCGCCGCCGCTTGAAAACCGCGCCATGATTTTAGTCGGTAATCATATGAGCTATCTGGACATTGTGCTTCTCATGTCCGTCACACGAGGCATCGTGTTTATTGCAAAGAATGAAGTTCGCAACTGGCCGATTATCGGCTATGGCGCCGCCCGGGCTAAAACCATATTTGTTGAGCGGGACAATAAAGAAAACCGCGCGCAGGTACGTTTGCAAATCGCACAGCAATTGAAACAGTATCAGTCTAAAGTGGTTGTATTTCCTTCGGGTACCACAACGCTGGATGAAGATCGACCTTGGAAGCGCGGCATTTTTGAAGTGGCTGCGGAGGCCGGATTACCGGTGAAGGCTTTTCATTTAGACTATTCACCGCGCCGAGAATCCGCTTATATCGATGATGACTCGTTGATCGGGCAGATGAAGCTTCAGTCCGACCTGAAAAACAAACAGGCCGTTTTAACGTGGCTCGATGAATACAACGTTGATGATGTGGCTGTGAATGCAGAAAACATCCGTCAAAAAGTAGTCGCTCAGTTTAAGTAATTATATTTCAAAAGAACTGTTAATTTTTTGAATGACCCATTCGCTGTCATCTAAGGGCAGATCGTGCCCCGCACTTTCATGAGTCATGAGCAAACACTGCCACGCTTTTGCAATACTTTCGCTGCATGAAGGATGCACGAGTCGGTCGGCATTTGAATTTAAAATAAGTTTAGAGCAAGCCGGAACAACATTGAAATCAACTTGAGTGGTTAATTGAAGCTGCTTAAAAAAATTAAGCTTTCGGATCGGGTGTTGTTCTAAAAATTCGGTATTTTCCGCTAATTGACGGCGCCAGATTTCTTCTTGATTGACCGTCATTGAGAGAATCGTTTCCTCTTTTTTTTGAGCTGAAGGGCTGACGAGCGAGGTGATAATCGAACCGTAGTTATGGGGCATCAGTCGATGATAGAACGGACTCAGGTTCGAACTCGAATTGATAAGCACCAGTTGCTTGATCTTTTCAGGCCACAATTGCGCCCATTTGGTCGCCAGCATTCCACCCAATGAAATACCGATCAGGCCGAAGTGTTCGAGGTTTTCAGGTAATTGCGCTTGAAGCTGATCAATCGCTTCTAAAATGTCCGTTGGAGTGTCGTATTGGTGTAAAAACCCGTTGCCCGCAAGTTCGACGAGGTGAACCTTGTTGTACTCGGTGCTTTTTTCAAGCTGGGCAGGAAAGTCTTTCCAGTGGTATTGACTGCGTATAAGCCCCCGAATCAGAACCCAGTTTTGAATTTTTCTAATTGGTGCTGTCATAATATTTAGTCAAAGCTTTCTGCTCGGTCAGAGGTGATTTGTTAAGTCCCGGTTCAGTCCAGGTTTTACTGGCATTAAGTGCGTGCAGTAAGAAATCAAAAAACGGTCGGTGGCGCCGTAAAGTTCGGCTTATGCGGTGCGCTTTAATCGGGTTAAAGAGCCCAGTTTTGCTGAACAGCTGCAGTGGATTTTTCTTCACCCAGATCCATGAGCCCATTTCAAGAGTCAGAGGCAAATAGACCTGATTTTCTTTTCTGAAATGTGCGAAGCAGTAGTCCCAGATATCGCCGTGAGTCAGGTAATTTTTAGATTGCGGTTCGACCTTGTAAATATGGTACGGGTGACTTTTTTCAAACAATTCGAACAGCAAAAACATTTGGGTCAGTTGCGTAAATTTTTTATAATTGCCGGCAAACGGAAACCAAAGTTGGTCGCGAAAACCAAAACCCGAGTGCACGTCAAGAGAGATTAGGCAGTCTGATTTTTTCAGAATATTTTCAACGATATGAAACAAAAACTTTGTTTCAACTTGCACTTCGTGACCGCGAAACCAGTGAATTTTGTTAGACCAAAAATGCCCACCCAGTAAAAATGGCACCTTGTCATCGGCCTCAATCGGTGCATTTCTCATCAGGTCGACGCCGTTTTCGTTGCCCCGGGTAATTTCAAAGTAACCGACCGGGTTCACG
>JANPAD010000130.1:0-2259 GCA_031429735.1 Bdellovibrio sp.
TTTTTCTTAAATAGTTCTTGAAGGCGCGTTTCAAAAAACTTGTCTTCAATTTCAAAGTGGTAAACTTTTTTAATATTTTTTAATTTCAAATAGGCCAGCAGGGCCTTTTCGTAGCTGACGGGGTTTTGATCCATCTCTTCGTAGTGGATATTAAGGCCATTTTGCTTGAGTTCGTTTGCATAGGTACGCATCGCCGCCAGAAAAAAGATTATTTTGTGCTGGTGAAACTTGAAGTAGGTGCAAAGCTCTTGATCTTCACGCATGAAGAAACTGATGTTTTTTTCGTTTCCCAGTCTTTTTAAGATAAGCGTCGGATCGAATAGCTGATTTCCTAAAATAAGCACCGTGCTGGCTGGAGATTTCTTTTGTTGATTCATAGGCTTTCTTAAAACAGTTGATTTGAAGTAGTTTAGATAGTATTAAACTACTTTGGCGGCGATGGCTACTCGAAATTTGAAGGAGGTCGGTCTATCTTTTTAGTCTTAGACGAATCGGACCCTTGAAGTTTAAGGGGTCTACAGGCCTTCCGGACTGGGTCATTTCGATCTGATTGCTTTCGGCTAAAAGGCGGGCACTACGACGAACATGTTCCATCATTGTTTTATCCTGCTTTTGCTCAGGCGGTAAAACCTCGCTAGGGCAAATGGTGGCTGAGGCATCACGTTCGAACAATTTTTTTAAGATGGCGTCTTTGAAATCAAAACGTGACTTGTTTTTACGGCATTCGTCGCTGCAGTACTTGATCTGGTCCCAGTTTTTTTCCCATTTTTTGCGGTACTCGATTTCGCGGCCGCAACTTTGGCAAATTTTTGATTCAATGTTCATATGCTTGAAGTTACGTTAAATTATTTTGTCTTTCAATTTTATTCGGTTAGTTCGTTTAAGCGAGGAGCTCCATGAGCGCAATTTACTGGGTTAGAAACGATTTAAGAACCTGTGATAACCTGACTTTAAATCAGTTTTGCAAAAATGAAAGTTCAGGGGCGTTTATTTGGAGCCCGACCAAGTCGGTCAAGAGCGCTGGCCTAAATAGACAAGAGTTTTTATTCGGGAACCTCAATAAATTTTCAGAACAACTTGCCGCTCAGCAGCAGGTGCTTTTGCGTACAGAGAATTCTTTTTTAGAAACTTTAAAAGGATTGTTGGCCGGGCCTGCAAAATCTAAAATTAAAAAAATATACTTCAGCGAAGAATACGCTTTTGATGAGGTCGTCGAAGAGCAAGAGGTTATTCGAATTTGTACCGAAAATAAGGTCGAGATTATAAGCTTTGATCAGAACACTTTAGTGAATGAACAAAATTTGCCTTTTGAGCTGTCACAAATGCCGTTTATCTTCACAAAGTTTCGTCAACTGATTGAAAAAAACCTTCAAGTTGAAGCTTCGGTTTCGGCTCCGGAAGATTGGCCTAGGCCCGTTGACTTCGAAGAATTGAAGTTAACGCCTCATGAAGCAATGACCCCTTCTTTTTCAGCTAAGGACTTGCAAGATGACCGCTTCAGCTTCTATCAATTCATCAAGCCAGGCGAAGCGGCCGGACAGCGTCACCTGCAAGACTATTTGTATAAGTCTCAATCTATATTAACCTACAAAGAAACCCGCAATGGGATGTTGAACTGGCAAGATTCTTCTAAGCTTTCGTTGTGGCTGAATTGCGGTGCGCTTTCGGCCCGAACTGTCTTCAATGAAATTAAAAAGTACGAGGTACAGCATCAGGCTAACGAGTCAACCTACGGGCTAGTTTTTGAATTGTTATGGAGAGACTACTTTAAGTACTTTTCAAAGAAATACGACAAAAGTATATTTCTATTAAAAGGCGTTCAATCGGAATCAGTCAAAGTTCCGCAGAAAAATAGAAGCCTGTTCCAAAGTTGGTGTGAAGGGCGAACGAACTCTGATTTTGTTAATGCAAATATGCGCGAACTGAATTTGACCGGGTGGATGTCAAACAGAGGTCGACAAAATGTAGCGAGCTTCTTAATTCATGACTTAGCCTTGCCTTGGACTTGGGGCGCGGCTTACTTTGAAACTCAATTGCTGGATTACGATCCTGATTTGAACTGGGGAAACTGGCTCTACCTTTCAGGTCAAGGATCTGACCACAGATCAAGAATTTTCAATACCCAGCGACAAGCAGAAATGTATGATCCGGATGGGCTGTATCAAAAAAAGTGGCTTACTGAGAGATAATCAAAACCCTGTGCTAGATAACTTACATCGAGTGCCGTGCAAAAGATGTCACTTTGTACACCCTCGGCTT
>JANPAD010000131.1:0-1958 GCA_031429735.1 Bdellovibrio sp.
GTGAGCCTTTCAGATGGCCAAAGCGATGTCTTTATCTGTACTCGCGAAGGTATGTCGATTCGTTTCAACGAAGACGATGTGCGTTCAATGGGTCGTTCGGCTCGTGGAGTAAAAGGTATTACGTTGTCTAAAGAAGACGCAGTTGTTGCGATGGAAGTCCTTGAAAAAGACACCAAAGACACCATTCTGATGGTGACTTCAAAAGGTTACGGAAAACGCTCTGAAACAGGAGAATACCGCATTCAAAGTCGCGGTGGAGTTGGAATCATCACTCAAAAGACGACGGATAAAGTCGGTCAGGTTGTGGGAACTAAAAAAGTTTCTCCGACTCAAGAGCTAATTTTATCGACGGATCAGGGCCAGATCATCCGAATGAAAATTTCAGATATTTCGGTATTGGGACGCAATACTCAAGGTGTCAGATTAATTAATCTCGATGACAAGCAAGAATTCGTAAAAGGTATCGCTGTGGTTGAAGATGAAGATAAAGCTGGCGAAGAAATACACTAAGAATTTTTTAACATTGGTGACCGCATGCATGATGCTGGTCGCCTGTGTTCAGCGTTCTGAAAAGTTATATGAAGAAGCTTATCAGGAAATTGAAAAAGGCCACTTTCGTATCGCCACTGATCTACTCATCCGAAGTTCTGAAGCAGAAGAAAACAACGTCACAAAATACAAATATTTATCTGAAGCTGCCCGTATTGTACGATTTGAAATTCAAGATTATCCGCGTGCGCTCAAAATGTACCGGCTGATTATTCTTGATGCCGACGACTCAACACAGCGTATTTCGGCGCAAGAGGCTATTGGTGAAATTGAACTCGACAATATGCAAGATTATCAACAAGCACTAAAAGAACTTCAAAAACTTGAACCTTTAGTTAGTGATACAAAAAGAAAAGAAAAGATTAAACTTCGTATTGCACAAACTCTTTATTTGACCGGTCAATACGCACAAGCAATTGACGAAATTAGCGTGGCCCAAAAATTTATAACAAACTATGAATCAAATTTTCTAAAACTTAAGGCAGAAGTTTTTTTAGCAGAAAAAAAGTATAAAGAATCGATCGCTACTTATGATGAGTTAAGAATGAAAGATCCACTTTTTTTTAAAGACGAGAATCTTTATATTGCAACATCAATAGCTTACGAGGAAAATGAACAATTTGCCGATGCGGTGAGGTTCTTGAATAAAAATGAAACACAGATTAAAGATAGATCTTATTTAGAACTGCGGTTGAAAAGACTGAAAGAACGTCTTGTCAATAGACCTCTTTTTAAAGGAATTCGAAAATAGTGAAGAAGAATAAATTTGTTGTTTTTATTTCGGTTGGTTTCGAGTTTACAGGTTTAATTTTGGTCGCTCTATGGGCTGGAAACTACCTTGAAAAACAGGGCTATTCGAATATGGCGACCGCTTTTTGTGTGCTTGGAGCCTTCTTCATCTGGTTTGTGAGTTTGATCGTAAAACTACAAAATCTTAAAAATGATTAAAATATTAGCACTATCAATTCTTTTTTATACGTTGAGTTTAGCAGGTGGAGCCTACCTAATCTACGGTTTAGCTGTTTCTGTAAGCGTTCTTCTGGGTGGACTCTCGATGTGGATCAATGTTTTGGGGTTAGCTTACTTCTGGAGCCTCGTTTTTCGTAAAAAATCTATTGCTCTCGCAGCCATCGCCATTATATTTAAGTACTTGATTTTAGCTCTTATTTTATGGAGTTTAAGTTCAATTAAATGGTTAAATCTACCTGCTTTTTGTGTAGGATTAACAAGTTTAATATTTGGTGTTCTGGTTGTTTTAATTAAAAACAAACAAATGACGAATAATTAAATTTTTTGTAACGGAGGTTTTATGCATTTTAACTGGACGCAACTTTTACCAGGTGTCGGTCAGCAGTATGCACACGTAGCCACTCTTTTAATTGTATCTGCAGTATTGGCTGTGATTGGGT
>JANPAD010000132.1:0-2156 GCA_031429735.1 Bdellovibrio sp.
GTTTCACGCAGGTCAGAGCAAAATTATGTTGATGTACAACGGAAATTTTACCGGCACGACTCTTAAACAAGCTCCGGGCTGCGACACCTCAGTTCGAGCTTCCAAAAATGCTTCTTTGACGGACTACTGGCAGTTCAGCAAAAGCACCGACCCCGCGAATTGCAACCGCAGTGGACTAAATGTTGGTCGTCAAGACTTTAGAAAGCTTGGCGCTGCGATTACCAGCCACCAACGTCAAAAAAATCCTGAGATTGTTGCTCGCGTTGAAAGACATTTCAAAAGTTCAAAAAACCGCGGAAATCTGTTTGCTCAACTTTCTCATTATCTGATTAACTTCAATACCCCGGCAAGACTTGGTGCCGAAGACCTAGAATTGATACAAGACTTCACCGCGTTTCTTATGCAAGTCAAAGCGGATGCAAGTACGACCGATCAATTTATTGTAGCAACTTGGAATGGCACTTCTAACGATGAAAATTCAGACGACGAACAGTCGTCAGATCTCGAACTTAACTGAATTTTTTTTCTTTTGTTCTGAAAACTGTTGATGTTTCTTGTTAACTTCACTCAGCCTTGAGCGGTGCAATTTTCTTAAAAAGAGAATAAACACCGCGCAACTGACAAGAATAATTCCTGAAATCATCGCCAACTGCGAGTTTTTGGAGAAAAGCAGTGCAATACCACCGATGACCGCATAAGCGTACGGACGCTCTTCGTAAAAAAATTTGTTCTGTTCCCAACCCATTTGCTAAGTATAGCGAAGGCACTTAAAAATAACTAAAAAAAAATTATGTCTCGACTTAGGTGCTGCTTGCGAGATGCGATGAAAGTCAGTCTGCAAAATCTAAGTTACGTAATACAATATCTAAATCGTCTGACTGAGTCGGCTGCTGCAGAAGATACACGATTAGTTTTTGCGTATTATGACTGTTCGCATGTCCGCGCATGGTTTTTCCGTAATGATAAATCCACTCGTGCATTTGAAGAATGGCTTGCTGACTGGCTCCTTTCGATAATTCCAACTGCTGCCAAAGCTGACCTTGATACATCACCGTACCGTTAGTTGAACGGTACGCCACCAGTCTTTGACGACAGCCGAACGGAAGCTCGAAAGGTAAAAAAGAATCGTGCATAAAGTTGATCAGCGCATCAAGACTTTTAAGCTCTATATTCACGCCGCGACTTGAAATAGTGCCCATAGCTTTTTTAATCAGCTTAAGTGAACTTAGAAAACTTGACGACTGCAGTTTGGTTAAGAGTATATGTTCGGTTTGCTGACTATCTTTAGCCGTCCACAAACTCATATAACGACTTTGTTGAGCATTCGCTGTTGAGCGGGCTATGAAATACTCTTGAGTTACCGGCGTGCGAAAGTCTAACTCTTCACAAAAAGACCTTTGTGGAATCGGCAGGTCACAGCTATTTATTTTATGTTCACAAACGATGGCTCCCCCACCGGAACCGACAACGAAACCATCGCCCGCGTGCGCCGGACGGTAAGAAATCAATAAAGCTAGCACCAGAGATGATACTGCAGAGTTTTTAGGCATACGCGCTTTTAACGACTCAAAACTCATGAGTCAATTTTAATCCTCGCTTTGACGATCGTTTAGTCAACTTTGCACAAATCATGAGCTTGCCGCCTGTCCGACTGTTCGAAAATGTATAGCCAAGATTGGATACAGAAAGTACTCAAAAAAGCGATTAAACAGAGGCGAACGTAAGTGATTCAGATACGATTCAATTATGTCAGAGACTATTAAATTTTATTTTTCCGAGAATATCGACCACATCATCCGACTGAAAAAGTTAACCTATATGGATGTCAAAAATGAAACCGGCATCCCGACAGCGACTCTGGCTGATTGGCGAACAGGTCGCATCCCCCGCGACCTGGTTAAAGTCAAAAAGCTTTCGCTTTACCTGAACACAACTCTCGATGACTTACTCTTCTCAGATCTAAAAAAATAGACCGTCCCCGTGACGGCTTAAATAAAATACACTAGATTGTCGGCAAAGGACTCCAATCCCATGCAGACTATATTTAATTTTGATGATGCCATCGACTACCTCCAACATCGCCTGCAGCAGGCCAAAAAGTCGAACTCTCGAGTTAGCGTTCGCTCTTGGGCGCTTAAACTGGGCTTTGACCATCC
>JANPAD010000133.1:0-4741 GCA_031429735.1 Bdellovibrio sp.
TTCAGCGATACGGTTGCAACTCGCTAGTGTCGTTCCCATATAGCAGATACCCAGACCCTCCGATTCGGCGGCTAGCGCCGCATTTTGCGAAGCCAGAATGGCATCGATGCTAGCAATCATAAAACTCATGAAGTTATCGAAGTTCTGGGGTGCATCTGAAATTTCAATCCATTTGCGCATCCGATTAAAGTCGGCGCAAAAAGTCAGAAGAACAGGAGCTTCGGTCACCATCGATTGGTTGAAGTGCGGCGCTAGTAGTTGCTGCTTCATTCCGTCATCCTGGGTGACGATGATGGAGTAGCATTGCATATTGCCCGAAGTTGAGGCCCGTGTAGCGGCCTCGAGAATGCGGTTTAGAGTTTCAGGAGCAACAATCTGTTTTTTGTATTTGCGTACTGATTTGTGGGCATGGATGGTTTTATAAACTTCATTGATCACGCTGAACCGCCCTGAAAGTACCAAGAATTTTCTTTTTTCCATTTACATCGTCCACTGAGGCACGACCTGTGATGGCAGCTCGCGATGGCTCGGCCGATACAACCAGCATGCCATCATAATAAACGTTATATTGCTGCCCATTTTCATTAGCGACGATGCTAAAATTAAAACGTGCCGTAGGGCCGGACCATCCGATGCGAAAAGTTGCAGTTCCGACAATAGGCGCGGTGAAAGCTCCCGGCACCGTCATAGTTCCGTCGAGATCATAGCTGCCAAAGTTCACGACCCGAATCGGTTCGGTTTTACCATGGACTTCGAGGATATCGTGAAAGACTTTATCGCCGATTGTGAGCTCGACGTCGTAGGTTCCATCGAGAGTTTTTTCTTCTGCGGCGTGGGTAAATGAGAACGCCACGAATGCTGTTAAAAAGAATGATAATTGAAGTAAGTATTTCATAATTTTCTCCTACTGTTTTTTTAGTTGATTTTATAGTTGAATAAAAGTGAAAGTTTGCTTATAACTTGTAACTAATGGAAACAGATCGACTTCGATATTTTTGCACGATTGCTGAAGCCGGAAGCCTCAGTGCGGCCGCACAGATCCTTAATGTGTCGCATAGCGGTCTATCGAAAGCCATGTCTGTCCTGCAAACTGAATTGAATATGCAGTTATTCAGGCCCTTAGGACGAGGGCTTGAGTTAACTGAGCTGGGGCAGGAAGTTTACGTTAAAAGTAAGCACGTTCTAGAACAGCTTGAAATTCTTAAAAAGCCTCAATCTAAAAAGTTGACGGACAATGTGGTCAGACTGGGTATGGCCGAAGTCATTTCGTTGGCCTTTGCTGGCGCGCTAGCGGCGGCTTTCAGTGAGCAAGGTTGGAACGGTGATTTTTATGAGTTGGATTCGGGCGAATCTGAAGTTCGCGTTTTGAACGGGCAAATTGATTTCGGCCTTTCGTTCGTACCCTTCCCGCATCCTGAACTTGAACATCTTAAAATAAAAAAAATCGAGATGGGCGTTTTCTGTAGACAGCCGGTATTTGTAAAAAAATCGATCGAAAACATTCCGTTCGTGGTGCCGAACTACGAAATGAAAGATAATCCGCTGAGTATCAAATCACGCGACGGTTGGCCATCGCAAGTCAAACGCAACGTGCAGTACGGCGCCAGCAGTTTGTCACTGGCCTTACAGATTGTCGATCAGGGGCTTGCCGCCGTTTTTATGCCGAAGTTTTTGGGTCAGCAAAGATATCTTGAAATTGAAACCAAGAAGTCTCTTTTTCACGGTTCTGAGCGAGATATTTTTATTGTGAAAAAGAAAAATCGTGATGAAAGCAGGGCTATGAAGCTGGCCGCCAAAGTGCTGCGTACCAAGATACCTGTCTAAGTTTTTTTCATGTCTGCTGAGGCTGTCACTTAGAAGGTAATGTCCCCAGCGACGGCCAACCTATTACATTTGAAGCGGTACGGTACTCGCATGGTCAATGGCAACGACCACCAAGGAGTTTGCCGTGTCTAAACCTTCAGATAGACGTCAGTTTTTGAAAGCTTCAACCATTTTGGGTTTGGGGCTAAGTCTTCCTGAAATCTCTCAAGCCGATACGGCTCGAATCGAATGGTCAGCGCTTAATAATGAAAGCCGCCAACCGGCTTCGCAAGCCCAATGGCTGCGATACGCAAAAGCGAATCGTGTTCCGTATGAAGGACTGGTGACAAGTTTAAAATCCGAACAAAGTTACGTTTGTCAGATACGCGGGCAGTTACCGACGGATTTGTCGGGTTCGTTGTTTCGTGCCGGTCCCGGAATATTTGACCGTGGTGGTATGCGACGACGTATGCAAATCGATGCGGACGGAATGATTCGCCAATTTCGAATCGAAAACGGACAGGTTACATTCAGTAATAAGCATGTCCGCACGCAAAAATTTAAAGATGAAGAAAAGGCGGATCGTTATATTTATCCGTCATTCGCACAGCATGTGCCACGTTATAATATGATGTTTACAAATTCCGTCGCACGGGTAAAAAATCAGGCTAGCGTTTGCGCATTTGTTTTCGGAGGAAAGCTTTTTGTTACTGATGAAGTACAGGCTTTAACACAGCTTAAATTAGATGATTTAAGTACGCTCGGTGAGGTAAGTCTATATGGCGATGAAGATGCAAAGTTTATGGCGCATTATCGTATTACACATTTCGGTACAAAAAAGCTTCATCTGACGAGTTACGACCCGATGAGCGGTAACTTGCAGGTGCTCACATTCAATGAGCGGTTTAAAATCATAGAAAAATCGCCAGTCGTTAAAGTATCGCGCAGCTTTCATGACTGGCATGCAACTCGAGATTATTTTATTTTCTTACTGCCGCCGCTTCAAATGAGTACGAGCGGTTTGGCAAAGGCTGTCGCCGGCCTAGGTACCATAGCCGACGCAATCGAATTTCACAAAAATGAAAAGACTCAGATTTTGGTGGTTCCGCGCGATGGACGCCGCCCTAAATTTATGGGTTTGCCGGATACCTTGGACAGCTGGCATTCAATCAACGCTTATCAGACAGCGGACTCGAAAATTGTTTTCGATTTTGTGGGATCTACGAAGCGTGATCCAGTCGCTTCAAATAAATCTGTCATGACTCGCATTATGCGCGGTGAAGTGAAGCAGGACGACACTCTTCGAGCAACTTCAGTTTACCGAGCTATTCTAGATTACAAACGTAACCATATCAGTTTTGGCCGCGATCATTTTAACCTCCACGGCGTTGAAATGCCGACGGTTGATGCGCGTGTTTACGGCAAGGCCCACGACAATGCGTACTTTATTGCGGGTCAGGATGCGATTGACACCCAGTTGGTTCGGCTTGATATGCGAACCGGTCACCAAGACCGCTACGATTTTGGACCGAATCGTTTTGTGACAGAACCTATTTTTGCCCCAAGCAAAACAAATCCTAATTCAGGCTACCTGCTAAGCGAAGTATACAGTTACGCGGCTAAGAGAAGCTATTTGGCCATATTTGACGGTTATAACTTAAGCCGCGGCCCTTTAGCTGAGGTTTGGCTCCGCAGCCATTTGCCTATTGGTTTTCACGGTTTCTGGCATGCGACTTAGTCGTTGAAATGACATTTTCTTGTTGCTAGGATATTTTCATTCAACTGAATATCTGACCAACAAGGAAGCGTTGATGAACAAGCTATCGGTTACTTCTATTATTAAAAATGCGATCGTAATTTTATTTCTAAGCTTTTCGGGATCTTTATCCCAAGCTGTGACAATTCAAATTTCGGCGGAAAACTTTGAACAAAAGTTGAATGAAGCTATCGAGTCGTCGCCTGCCGGCACTGAAATTGTCATGCCGAAAGGTCGCTTTGATATGACAAATGAACTGGTGATCACCAAAGCAGGTCTCAAAATTAAAGTGCAGGGTATGCACAAAACCACCTTGTCATTCAAAAAACAAAAAGTCGGATCGCAGGGTATTTTCGGTAGCGCTGATTCTTTAACATTTGAAGATTTTGGTATTGAGGATTCGGCTGGTAACGGATTAAAGGTCGTAAGTGCACATTCGCCGACCTTCAGACGTATTCGAATTGCCTGGACAGCGGGTTCTCGTAAAGAAAACGGTGCTTACGCCTTGTACCCTGTCATGAGCCACAATGTTCTGATTGAAGAGTGCGAAATTTCAGGCGCATCAGATGCAGGTATTTACGTAGGGCAGTCAAAAAATATTATTGTTCGAAATAATAGGGCTTTTGAAAATGTGGCCGGCATTGAAATTGAAAACTCAACACACGCTGATGTCTACAACAACGAAGTTTTCAATAACTCAGCGGGGATACTCATCTTTAATTTGCCTAATTTGCCTGTTATGGGTGGCCGTCAGACACGTGTTTTTGCTAATAAGGCGCATGATAACAACCATCCGAATTTTTCAAGCCCGGGCACGATCATTCACTTGGTTCCTAGCGGACTTGGTATTTTTGTCATGGCTAACAGCGAAGTCGAAATTTTCAAAAATGAAATTTACGACAACAACCTGACCGGTGTAGCTATTGCGAACTATCATATCAGTGAACGAAAAATTACAGACGCTAGTTATGATCCGATGCCACGCCATATTTCAATTTATGAAAATAATTTTTCAGAAGGTCGCTTTAGTCTTTTCAGCCGTAACAAAATGAGCGTGATTATTAAATTATTAATGGGCTTCAAAACCCCTGAAATTATATATGACGGTATCGATGACGGAACTTATGCCGGCGAAAAGCCTACGGAAGCAGATCGACTTTGCATCCGTAATAACAAGACTCG
>JANPAD010000134.1:0-4632 GCA_031429735.1 Bdellovibrio sp.
TGTCGATCACTAAAAATGTTTTTTTCAACAGAATGCTAGATTCAATCTTTTTGATATCGTTATTACGTAAAACGACGCAGCCGCGAGAACCGCGTGTTAGCGGTACCGTATCAGGGACTGAGTGCAACCATATGCCGGACCCGGTTTTCTTGTCGAAGCGGTCAAAGTAGTTCGGATAGTTGGTTGTGAAAGCCAATGAGCCATAGGTCACGAAAGGGATTTCAGGCGGAGTCTTTCTTTCGAGTAGAACGTAAATACCTTCCGGGGTGCGGGCATCGTCACGTTTTGTTTTGTCACCATTGTTTTTGCCGATATCGATCGTGTACTTTTCTTTGACCGTGCCATCAGCGAAACATTTTTGATCGATCAGGCTTAAAATACGCTGTGATTTGTCGGCCAAGAGCGCATTCGTGATAATGCGGGCATCAGAGGAAAGATTAAGAATCTGTTTGGGCCACAAGCCATTTTCATTTTTTGTGACTTGTGCGGAAGCCGGCGGAGATGTGTTTTCGACAGACGAAGGATTGGTCTCGTCAGCGTAAGCAGAGCACAGGCCTGTCAACGAAGTGAAGGCAAAAAAGACTGACAAAAAGTTAAACAAAATCTTCATATTTAATGTCAAATTTGACTCGCTTACTCCAAACTTTACTCATGACTTAGGTCTGACACAACATCTTTTTATCAGAGTGGTTTTTTAAGTGTCCTATTTTGAGAACAGACTCGAATAGCACTAAAGACTAGTCTTGATCAGTCCGATCCCTTCTCTATGAAAGATATGGTTAAAAAAATCCTTACAAGTTTGCTCATAGCCACCAACCTAGGAATCCTCGGTCTGGGTAGTTACTGGGTCTATATATCAACTATCGGTTATGAGTATCCGCGTGTAACTGAACAGGCTTTGCGCGAACCGGCCAGCCTGAAAGAGAAGTTCGGTGATACGCCGATGATCTACACAATGGATAAGTTCAATGTGAACCTATCAGGAGCGCCACGCCGTTCAATCCGTCTTCAGGTCAATTTGGATATGATCAGTCCGGTTGCCTTTCAAGAGGTGATGGATTTTGAATACCGCGCTCGCGCTCGCGATCGTATCGTCAAAATTCTGAACGACTCGACTGTGGATGAGCTTGAAACAATTCAAGGTAAGTTATTCTTAAAAGATAAGATCGTAGCTGAGGTCAACCAAATCCTGAATAAAGGATTGGTTAAAGACGTTTACTTTACTGATTTTGTTATGCACTAACTTGTGCGAGAGTTCGCGCCAAAACTAGAAATAGAAAACCCCACAAGTAGGTGGGGTTTTCTATTTTCTGAGATCTAATTTGGAAGACTATTTTTTCTTACTGAGAATTTTTGCGATAATGTAGATCAGGAGGGCTGCCAACAAAAGTGCGGCTCCTAAAACTGTTTTGTTTTGCCAGATTCCTTTTTTGTTTCCAGCAGTAGCTTCGTCTTGACCGGCTAAAAGATCGGCCGGCATTGCGCTGCCGATGCCGGCTCCCAGAACCTCGCTTGAGCCACGGAGTGGGCCTAAATCAGGGCGGTTTAATAAATCTTTGGTGGCAATAACCCGTAAAGACTGAATTGTTTTTTCAAAATTTGGACTGTGTTTTGCGTAAAGCTTGTTGTGTGCACTAAATGTAACTAAAATGGCGATATCATCTTTGATCGTAGCTAGGTAGCGAGTGAAAAAATTCTGAATTTCGCTGTCTTGATGTAAGCTGTCGAGCCAAGGCTGGTCGTTAATTTTAGAATTACGGGCCTTGTACTTCATTTGCGAAGTGAGGGCTACGCCTGTGCGGGTTATGGTGTTAACCGGTGCATTGAGATGGGCTTCGTATTGAGGAAATGAATCCGTCGGACCTTTTTCTTTTGCAGTTAAAATAATAATGGCTTCTTTAGCTTCTTGCTGATCTTCAGCGCGGCAAACCCATTCAGTTTGTTCAAGATTACATTTCCAGTTGTCTTGCATTTCAAAAGAAATATAAGCGTTCTTGAAAGTACGTGAATGTGCATTTATGGCAAAAAAGTTAAGAGCTAAAAATGTATAAACAAATAAAGTCCCTAGTCTCGACACGCTGACCTCACTTTGATGTGGACGTAAAGTATATTTACGAATTATTATAGTCTCAATTCATCGAGATCGAGTAGTAAAATTATTGTCAAAGACAGCTGTCCGTCATGTGCACAGCTTTATAAGGAGCCTTTCATGTTAAATCTCTCTCATTTACAGACTTTCGTCACGGTGGCATCAGAGGGCAGCATGACGGCTGCAGCGGACAAACTTTTTCTAACTCAACCCGCGGTCAGTCAGCAAATGAAAAACATGGAAGATGAATTAGGTGTTGAACTGATTGTGCGCGGTTCAAAGCAAATTAAAATGACGGCTCAAGGTGAAATGCTCTATGAACACGCGAAGAAGATTTTAAGCTTAGCCCAAGCGGCCGAGGTTTCAATTAAGTCGGTCGGTGCGCAATTGCGTGGTGAGCTTCGGATCGGAACTCTCAACACTATCGGTTTGCATTTGATGAGCCCCGTCGTCAGCCGTTTGTTAAAGTTCAATCCGGATTTTAAAATTAAGGTTGATTACGCTAAAGGCGAAGACTTAATTGCATCGTATAAAAAAGGTCAGTTGGATGTGGTCATCTTGCCTGAAGTTGAAGTGAACTATAAGGCAACCTTGCCGGATTCTAAATCGCCGATTCTTTTTCAAGAAGAAATGTGGCTGGTCGGTTCGGGCAAAGATGAATTTTATCCGATGAATGTTTCAATCAATGAAATTAAGAAAATACCTTATGTCCACTTCTCTAACGAGTTTCCAGATTTTGACCTGAAATTAAACCAGGCCACAGGTACACTTCAATCTGTTTTTGAATCCGCTAACGTAGGCACCTTGAAACGCGTGATCGAATACGGATTGGGCATCGGTTTCTTGCCCTCAACCTCGATTCGCAAACAGGTGCGTGGCGGTCGTTTGAACCATATCAAGGTTTCAGACTTCAATTATAAAATGAACTTTCATTATTACTATAAAGCGACAGCTTCAACCTCTGAAACAGCTAAAATTCTGTTTCAGGCGCTAACCGGCGATCAAGAGCGCTCTTAAGAGCCGCTCAGGTTGACTTGCTCCGAGTGAAACGGTACTTTTAACGCCTAATCAACGGAGTACCGAGACGTGTTTGTAGTTGAGCATTTAGATAAAGCCCGAAATCAAAAACCATTGTTCAGCTTTGAAATTGTACCACCTCGGCGCGGCACACGAGGCCAAGATATCTTAGATGTCGTTGAGACTCTGCAGAGCCTGAATCCGGCTTGGATTGACGTCACCTCACACTCTTCATCGGCTATTTACCGTGAACGGCCCGAAGGTGCGATTGAACGCAAAGTTTTTCGCAAACGGCCAGGTACGCTCGGTATCTGCGGAATTATTCAGAACCGCTATAAAATCGACACTGTCGCACATGTTCTTTGTTTGGGTTTTTCAAAAGAAGAAACTGAAGATGCGCTGATTGAGCTGAACTTTTTGGGTATTCAAAACGTTCTGGCGTTGCGCGGAGATACACCTAACTTCGAAAAAGATTTTTCGCGCGACAAAACTCTTAATCAATACGCGGCCGATCTCGTGGCCCAGATGTCCGATCTGAAAAAAGGCAAGTTTATACACGATATCGACTTGGCCGCTCCGCTTGAATTCTGTATCGGCGTTGCGGCCTACCCTGAAAAGCATTTTGAAGCCCCCAGCATGAAGGTTGATATCCAAAATCTGAAACGCAAGATTGAGGCCGGTGCTCAGTATGTTACGACACAGATGTTTTTTGATAATAATAAATATTTTGAATTTGTTCGTCAGTGCCGCGAGGCGGGCATTACGGTGCCGATCGTCCCGGGCTTAAAAGTTTTACGTTCGATTAAGCAGCTTCAGTCTCTGCCTAAGGCCTTTCATATCGATTTGCCTGATGAGCTCGTTGATGACGTCGTGGCAAATCCTGATCACGTCGCTGAAATAGGCCAGCGCTGGGCGCACAAGCAAGCTGAAGAGTTGATTGAAAAAAGAGCTCCCGGTGTGCATTTCTACGTCCTTAACGACGCTAATTCGATTCAGTCTATTGTGAAGAAACTTCAAAAATAAATGCGGAAGAATAAAGTTTTAATCGAGCTTGAAGAGCGTCTAAAAAAAGAAATTATTTTTTTAGATGGAGCTATGGGTACAGTCGTTCAACTTTACAAACTAAGCGAAGCCGATTTCCGCAAAGGGCATTTCGAAAATCATCCGCAAGACCTCAAAGGCAATAACGATCTTCTTTGCCTGACTCGACCGGATGTCATCGAAGAAATCCACCGCCAATATCTGGAAGCCGGCGCCGACATCATCGAAACAAATACTTTTAATGCGACGGTGATCAATCAAGCTGAATACGGCTTAGCTTCTGTCGTTAAAGAATTGAATATCGCAGCAGCTCATGTTGCAAAGAAAGCGGCAAATGAATTTATGCACAAAAATCCGGAGCGTCGGGTTTACGTGGCCGGCGCCATTGGCCCAACAACAAGAACGGCCTCGCTTTCGCCGGATGTAAATAACCCGGGCTACCGTGCTGTGACGTTCGATCAGCTCGTGGACGCCTACTACGAACA
>JANPAD010000135.1:0-4291 GCA_031429735.1 Bdellovibrio sp.
CTAACCTTGAGCGTACTTTTAAATCGGGCGAAAAATTTGAGGTCCCGAATGTTGAAAATGTCGAGATGACATTTTTATACAAAGACGAAAACGGTTACAACTTCATGAACCAAACTTCGTTTGAACAAATCATGATGTACGAAAACGAACTTGGCGATTCAAAAAACTACCTTCACGAGAATCTTCAGGTTGTGATCACGATCTACAATGACAAGCCTGTTGTTGTTGACGTTCCGAACGCTGTTAACTTGAAAGTCGCGCAAACAGACCCGGGCGTTAAAGGCGACCGCGTTACAGGCGCAACGAAACCTGCTACAATGGAATCAGGTCTTGTCGTCAACGTTCCTTTGCATATCAACGAAGGCGATGTTCTAAGAATCGACACTGACTCCGGCGCTTACGTTGAGCGCGTGAACCAAAAATAATTGAGGCTATCAATTGGCCGGTAACAACAGTCTTGAACTTGAGATCAGCACTCTTTTTCAAGAGGGAAATACTCTCGACAATATTTGTGCGGAGATTATTTCCAAGTACGAAAAAAATGATGTTATCAGCCCCTCAGAAGTCGAAAGTATAAGCCACTTTTTGACATTGGCGGGTCGTATTGACCTGCTTTTTAATTTTTATCTCAAGTGTTTGCGCAAAGATTCAGTTTCAAGCTTTCCGTGGGGATCTTTTGCGCAAGCTTCGCAACTGACTTCTAAAAACATCGTCGAAGAACTTTCTGAAGTCATTGAAGCTTCTTTAAAAAATCAGCCCAATTCTGAAAATGCGCTGAAGTCGAATTTGTTGATTAACGGCATTCCGACCCTGGCTTCGCAGGCGTTGGGCGCAAAGGCCGATTTTCAGAATG
Source organism: Bdellovibrio sp. (assembly GCA_031429735.1). Lineage (GTDB taxonomy): Bacteria > Bdellovibrionota > Bdellovibrionia > Bdellovibrionales > Bdellovibrionaceae > Pseudobdellovibrio. The sequence continues at coordinate 854 of JANPAD010000135.1, forward strand.
AACGCCTGCAGCAAAAAACAAAACTGATAGCGCAGTTGAATCATAATCGCGTTTATCAACTGACCGAACAAGAAGAGCAGACCCTTCAGCAACTGGTTAAACTTTTTCCGCAAGATACGGAAGTTAAACTTTTGCATCAGGCCCATCTTGAGAAAAAAGCCGACGAAATTTTAATCCGTGCGCGAGCCCCACAAAATCGCCGTTACTCTAAAAAAGTTCTTGAACCGGCCAATGCCGAAACGGATGAGTTTATCAGCCAGGTTGAAAAACACCTCTCTGAGCTGGCTCGGCGTTTACGGACTGAATCACCCGACCAAATTTACAATCTGACTTTAATGGCGCTGCAACTGGGCCTTTATCAACTCAGTCTTCGCCTTATTGAAATGGCTCCGCCAACTTTTGCCAGCAGCTGGCTGAAAGCTGAAATTCTTTTTGAATCAGCCCGCTATCTTGATTTGCTTAAACATGTCGAAATGATTGAAAACACAATGACCGGCACGCCTGAAGCCACTTACGGCGCACTCTATCTGAAGGCGCAGGCTTATTACGGGCTTGGGCAAAAAGAAATTGCCGTGCAACTGCTCGAAACATTGTCTTCAAAAGTGACTTCTTATCGTTCCACTGACGCTCTTCTTCATGAATGGAAAACTTCGTGAACTCGAAGCTTAAACGTCTGATCGTCATGACCACACCTTTTGCTATTTTTTTGGCGTTCGCACTGTTGTGGCTCATTATTTTGAAACCGATGGCTTTACGTATAATTGTATCTGAGATGCCACGGGTGAATGCGGTTCAGGATGCAGTTCATGTCGAAGTCGGCAAAGTAGATATTTCATTGATGCGGCTCCAGCTTCTGGCAGAGGATGTAAAAATAACGGTCCGAGATCTGCAAAGCCCGGTTGCGCCGATCAATATCCGGTACGCCTCAGCCCAACTGGATTTATTTGACCTGCTTGTCGGACAATTGAATATTGCTAAAATTAGCATCGACGGAATGATGGTTAAAATTAAGCTGACGGCATCAAAGAGCGATACGCCTCTGCCGCAAATTCCGATTGAAAAGATATTTTCAATCACCAAACAGATTCCCGCTGATCACCTGATTATCTCTAATTCAGATATCGAAATCGAGCAAGCAACCGAATTTAAATCGCATTTCGTTCTTGAAAAACTGTCCGTTTCAAATCTTGAAAACGCACTTTATTTGAAAATTCAAAGCATGAAGGGTGTAGCCCGGACTCCAAATGAGAACTCGCTTGAAACTCTTTTGACACTTGAAGGGGTCATGACGCCCGAACAAATTGCACTGAAGTATTTTAGTCTCTCGCTCGCCAACTCCCGTCTGATAGTTCAGGGTAGCCTTAAGAATTATGCCGATCTCTTGACCCGCCCGGAAGGAACTGTCGAAATTGACGGTCAAATCAACCTTCGAGACATGCGCAATGCCTTTTTGGTTTTGTCTCCACAAAAGAAGCGGCTCCCCACCATTTCGGGTGAAATTAATCTGAAAGGCCAAGTTAGTTTGAACGGCCTGCAAAACGTTAATGGTGAAGTGACCGTCAAAACTTCGCAGGTTGTTCTTGATCACTTCAAACTTGGCCAGGCCGATCTCAAAACTTCAATTACCAAAAATCAGATTCTGATCAACGAGATTAATCTCGAACATCCGGCCGGGCGCATGAAACTTTCGAATATCAGAATCGAACAGATGCCTCCGTACCATTTTAATTCTAAACTTGAAGTGACTGCGGTCGACGCGCAAAAGCTTTTTAACTCGTTGAACTTGGCAGAAATTCCCGTCAATTTGCAGGTGACCGGTACGGCCAACTGTGAAGGCTTACTTGATCCGAGTCCTCTTGTGAATTGTTCGGTCCAAGCGTCGGCCGACGACACGTGGGTTAAGGCCGGCTTAAAAGCCGACCAATATTTAATTAAATACAAACATTCCCGTTTCAATGGGGATGTTAAACTGACCTCTGAAAAATTTTCGTTTTCAACTGCAATTGAATTAGGCCCGTCGTCAACTGGCAGCGCCAGCGGCGAAGTTGTATTTACCCAGGGATTTAACGTTAAGTTTGAGACCAACAACCTCAATTTTGAAGACATCGAAACGCTGGCCGGAATGGATCTCAAAGGAACCGCAAAAATTATCGGAACGACTCACGGCGACAGCGATCACGGTTTGATCGACGGACAAATCTCGGTTAGTAACGGCGAAATTGACCAATTCAGAGTCGGCTCTTTTTCGACGGCGATGAATTACAAAGATGCCGAACTCCATTTTACGGATTTCGACGGCTTGGCCGGCCGATCGAATTTAAAAGGTCAGATGCATTTCAATTTTAAGCAATCGGCAGTAACCGGCGATATGAAATCAGACGACTTCAGGGCTGAAGATCTGATGAATATCTTAAACAAAAAATTCACTTTGCCTTTTGAATTGAATGGTCTCGGTCGAATGAGTGCAAAGTTTGAAGGCCCCTTCGATTTCTGGAAACTTCGTTATAACGTTGATGCCCTTTTTAAAAACGGCTCATTGGCGGGTGAAAGATACGACTCTTTGCAGGCGCAATTGATGGCCGACGGCAACCAGATTGTTTTCAGAAATGTAAACTTAAAAAAAATGAAGTCAAATGTCATTGTTGATGGAAACATCGATACACGACCGAAAGCGCCTGTATTTAACCTGCGAATTAAGGCCAACCCTCTGCAACTTGAAGAAGCTGACCACATCGTTCAGTATGCGCCGTCGATTGCAGGCAGCGGCTTTGCTGAGGGCACCATGACCGGCACACTTGATTTGCCGGAGCTGCTACTTAATTTGACTCTGAAACAAGTCTCTTACGATAAAGTGGAGTACCCCAATTCGCAGGGGGTCCTCAAAATTGATAGAAAATACCTCAGTTACAACGGTCAGTTCTTTGGACGTCAGATTCAAACCGACATTCAATGGCCTTGGAATGAAAACGATAATTTTTATGCTAAAGTTCTGGTGCAGGATTTGAATCCGTTGTTTTTATTACCACTGGTTTCGATTCCTCAGCCGAGCAGCGACTACGACTCGCGCATGAGCGCTGAGATTGACCTGTACTCTAAAACGCGTTCCCTCGCCAAAGCCGAAGGGTTAATCAAGCTAACCGACTTCGTACTTCAACGGGGTAATCAGTCTTTAAAACTGAGTCAGCCGACCCGCCTCGTCTTTAAATCAGGCTTGAACTCGATGGAACCAATTCAATTGACCGGCGGCGACAGTTACGTGACAGTGCAAATGGACAAATCGGCTGCTAACCGAATCAAACTTGATATCGACGGCGATATTCAACTTAAGCTTTTGCATTTTCTTGCGCCATTTGCGCAGAACCTCTCAGGTGAGTTGAGCATCAACAGTCAACTTGTTTTCAAAGACGACAGTTTCGAATTGCTCGGTGAGGGTGAATT
>JANPAD010000136.1:0-7391 GCA_031429735.1 Bdellovibrio sp.
AAATCATTTGTCGAAGAGTCGGTATATCCGTTGTTTTTCCTTTAAATTGGAATGAATCCAAACCTGAACTTAAAAGAAATTCTGTTAAAGCAGCTTCGTCTTTCAAGTAGGTTTCAGATTGACCCTTTTTAGCCCGGTACAAAGGTGGTTGAGCAATGTAAATAAAGCCTCGGTCCAAAACTTCAGGCATTTGACGGTAGAAGAACGTTAAAAGAAGTGTACGGATATGCGATCCATCGACGTCGGCATCGGTCATGATAATGATTTTATGATAACGAACTTTATCCGCGCTGACGTTATCTTTACCAATTCCGGTTCCGAGGGCTGAAATCATCATTCTGATCTCTTCATTTGAAAGCATTTTATCAAAACGTGCTTTTTCAACGTTTAGGATTTTACCTTTCAGAGGTAAAACCGCTTGTGTTTTTCGGTTGCGGGCCATCTTAGCAGATCCACCGGCCGAGTCTCCCTCAACCAGGTACAATTCACATTTAGCCGGATCACGTTCTTGGCAATCCGCCATTTTACCCGGTAAAGATCCACCGTCTAAGGCTGTTTTACGGCGTGTTAAATCGCGAGCTTTACGTGCGGCATCGCGTGCACGCGCGGCTTCCACACATTTAGTCACAATTGTTTTTGCTGTGCCAGGATTACGATCAAGCCAGTCAGCTAATTTTTCATTAACTAAAGATTCAGTAATACCTTTAACTTCGGCATTACCCAATTTTGTTTTCGTCTGACCTTCAAATAAAGGTTCACGAACTTTAACAGATATAATCGCAGCTAGACCTTCGCGGATGTCTTCGCCCTCAATGCTTTCTTTAAAATCTTTCAAGAGATTTTTTTCAGCAGCGTATGAGTTTGTTGTACGGGTTAAAGCACCACGGAAGCCGATTAGATGCGTTCCGCCTTCGTGGGTGTTGATGTTGTTGGCGTAGCAGTAAATAGATTCTGTGTATGAGTCATTCCATTGCATTGCAACTTCAACTTCAACGCCGTCTTTTTCACCGCGGAAATAAATGACGTCAGAATGAATTGATTTTTTAGATTCATTTAAAAAAGCGACAAATTCAGCAATGCCTTTTGCAAATTGGTAATCGACCTTTTTATCTGTTCGTTCATCTTTAAGATGAAGATGAAGCCCGGCATTCAGAAAAGCCATTTCGCGAAAACGGTTTGAAAGCGTATTGAAATCAAAAGATACACCTGGCTCTTTAAAAATTTCAGTGTCCGGTTTAAATGTAACAACCGTGCCGGTGCGAGCAGTGGGACCTAACTTTTCAACAGGACCTTGTGGAATACCTTTTTTAAATAGCTGACGGTATTCAGAACCGTTTTTATGTGAGTGCACTTCGCAATCAGTTGAAAGTGCATTCACGACAGAAGCACCAACCCCGTGAAGGCCGCCGGATACTTTGTATGCGCCACCGTCAAATTTACCACCGGCATGTAGAACTGTGTAAACAACTTCGAGAGCATCTTTGCCTGATTTATGCGGACCAACTGGTACGCCACGGCCATCATCGTCAACCGATAACGAGCCATCTGTATGAATCGTAATTAAAATTCTTTTACAATAGCCGGCTAAAGCTTCGTCTACGGCGTTATCCACAATCTCATACACAAGATGGTGGTAACCGCGGATTGTTGTGTCCCCGATATACATCCCGGGGCGTTTACGTACGGCTTCAAGTCCTTCCAGGACTTGAATGTCGTCGGCACCATAACTTTTTTGCTCGTCGACATTGGTACTCATTCCAGTCATTTGAAACTCCTTCGATAAAATCTGAGCGATCTCGGATTATAAAAAAATTTAATTTGTTCAGACGATGATTTGACCGTCGCGTACTTTAAAGACGCTTGCTTTATCCATGCTGAGCTTAGACAGGAGTGTAATGTCTGTTGTGGTCACAAACGTCTGAGTTTCGGTTTGGTTCAGGGTCGAAATTAACGACTCCTGCTTAGTCAAATCGAGCTCAGATAACACATCATCTAAAAGCAAAATTGGATAAAATTCGTGAACCCTATAATGGTACATGATCTGAGCCATTTTGTAAGCTAATATGATCGATCTTTGCTGTCCTTGAGAGCAGTAAAAACGTGAGTCATTTCCATTATATAGAAAGGCGATATCGTGCTTCTGTGGACCTATTAATGACACACCGCTTTTTAACTCTGCAATTTCTAAATCTTTCATACGTTTTTGTAAGAAATTAACGATTTTTTCGAGGTTTGAATCTTTATGATCAACATCTGAAATAATATAATTGAAGTTGAAATCAACTTTTTTGCCGCCGGAATCAGTCGAATGGATTTGATTGAGGGCCTTTTCGACCTCCGGTCGCATTTCGACCAGCGTACAAATGCGTAAATACGTCAATTCAGCCGCTAGTTTTAAAAAGCTGCTGTTAAGGCTTTCGAGGGTGTCGCGGCTCATCTGTGATGGAATCTGCTCTTCTGAGATGTCTTTTAACAGCCTATTACGAGTCTTTAAAACCTTCTTAAAGTCACGAATGAGGTTATATCCATGTGGTGTAACCTGTTCGACCAATTGATCCGCCAATTGGCGTCTTTCGTCCGAGCTCTCTTTAATGATGTTGAGGCTTTCAGGAGAAAACAGCACCGACGAGAAATTTTTGAGTTTTGTGTGGGTGAGGGGCTTACCATTAACGCTTAGTTTTTTTTGACTGCGTGTAATTTTAAGACTCATCTTTGAAAGCAGATCATTGTTTTCAATAGTAGCGTGAATAGCACTTTCATTTTGACCTAGTCCTATTAAATTTTCATTTTTTGAGTAGCGAAAACTTTCACCTTCGGTCAGAAGATGAATAGCTTCAATAATATTGGTTTTTCCTTGGCCGTTATCACCGATGATAATATTCAAGCGATCATTGAATTCAATATCCAAATCTTTAAAATTACGAAACTGATAGGCTTTCAACGAACGGAGAATCAATGACTAATCCGACACATCAGATACGCATCGGCATAACAACATTGATATAATCATTTTTATTATGCGCCTTCAAAACACCCGGAGAAAGTTGATCGTTGAGTTCAAATTCAACTTCATCTTGTTCGATATTTTTTAAAACATCTTCAACGTAGCGTGCATTAAAACCTATTTTAAGATCCGGACCGGTGTAGTTAATATCGAGTTCATCTTTAGCATCGCCCAATTCAGGATTATTTGAAGTAATCTCTAAACGGTTATGCGAAAAACTCATTAAAATGGCTTTTGATTTCTGGTTCGCTAATAAGGAAACTTTTTTCAACGAAGAAAGAATTGCTTCTCTGCGAACAACGATATTGTGAGTGAACTTCTGTGGAATAAACTGGTGATAATTCGGGTACTTTCCCTCGATCAGACGAATCATAAGAACGCAAGTACCAGATTTAAGAATGAACTGTGAACCTTCAACAGCGACGAAAACATCTTCAACGCTTGATTCGATTAATTTTTTAATTTCGAATAAGCCTTTTTTAGGAATAATGACACCGACTTTCTCAGCCAAAGATAAATTTTTGAAAGATTTTTTAATTAAACTTAAACGATGACCGTCTGTTGCCACCATGGTGATAGTTTCTTTATCGATTTTTTCAAAATAAACACCGTTTAAATGATACCGGGTTTCGTCGTTTGATACGCTGTAAATCGTTTTGTCGATCATGTACTTTAATTCAGACGCATTCATTTTTGAAAAGTTCTCAGAACTGTATGTCGGAAAAACAGGATACTCGTCTGCAGCTACACCAATAATTTTTGATTGAAATTTACCCTGCTTGATTTCCAACCAGTTATTATCTTTCTTATTTAATTGAATAGGACCATCAAGCAGTTCTTTGGTTAACTCATATAGGCTCTTAGCGCTCACTGCAACCTTGCCAGCCTCTTTTATTTGAACAGGCACGGCATCGGTAAGGCTTACTTCTAAATCGGTCGCGTAGGCCTTTAGCTGCTTGTCAGCGGCTGATGCTTCAAGAAGCACGTTAACAAGTATTGGCATTGTGTTTCTTTTTTCAACGATGTTCTGTGTACGACTTAATAGGGTTAAGAGTTCTTTTTTTTGTATCTCAATTTTCATAAGTATTCTTTCCTATATTAATATATTAATTTAATAGTAGTTGTAGTAGGGGCGTTAGTAACTGGTTTATTAAATTAAATACTTAATATGATTAGCGTTTATCCGTGGAAAACTCAACCTGTTAAGTCATCCAAAACACTGAGTTATCCACGAAAAAGTTATCCGCATTTTTACTCACGTAGATATCCACAGATTTATCAACAATCCACATCTAGAGGCCGGTCACATTGTGTATTTGGTTGATTAACTCGTCGATATCATTCTTGAATTGAGCATCTTTGTTCTGTAGATTCTCGACTTTTACTAAAGAATTGATCACGGTCGTGTGATCTTTGCCTCCGAAAGCTTTACCAATATCAACCAAAGACTTGTCTAAAAACTTCTTGATTAAATACATGGCAATTTGGCGCGGAACAACAATGGGTTTTGCTCTGCTGGTCGATTTCATATCAGTTACGCGAATTTTATAATACTCAGAAACGATGCGCTGAATCTCTTCGATACTGATTGTGACCGTGTTTTCATGATGAGCTAAAACTTTTCGTGCAAGTTCAAGATTAATACTCAAGCCTTGCAGTTCAGAATACATTTTAATCTTTTTAAGATTGCCTTCAAGTTCACGAATTGATTTTTTAGAAATCTTCGCAATGTATTGTATCGTGTCCTCTGACATACGCACATTTAAAATTTCAGCTTTGTAGCGTAAAATAGCAAGACGTGTTTCAAGATCCGGCATTGTGATGTCGGCGATAAGGCCGCGCTCGAGACGCGTGCGAGAACGGTCTTCAAGACCTAAGATATCTTTCGGCATACGGTCGCTGGCCACGATAATCTGTTTTTTCTTTTCGATAAAACTATTGATCATATGGAAAAATTCTTCTTGTACAGCTTCACCGCGACCGATGAATTGAACATCATCAACGACAAGAACATCAGCGTTATCTCGATATTTTTGACGGAATTTATCCATCTCTTGGCGGCGCATGGATGCAACGCACTCATTTAAGAAACGTTCTGCCGAAATGTAGACTATTTTAAGTTGCGGAAAGCGCTGTCTGATTTCGTTCCCGGCGGCATTCAATAAATGTGTTTTACCCATTCCGGAAGGGCCATAAATTAGCAAGGGGTTGTAGTCGTTACCACCCGGATTGTTAGCGACGTTATAGGTCGCTGCGTGCGCAAATTCTGAATTTTTACCGACAACAAAAGTACCGAAAGTGAAATCTTCATTCATGTTTTCGATTGGCTTTGGAGTCACAATATTTGTTTGAATAGGGGCAGATTGAAAAACCTGATCAGCGTTTTGCATTACATCTTGCAGCGAAGAATTGTAATCATTTGCCGTCTTGCCTGTAACAACAAAATCAATTTCAATTGGGCTTTGTGACTGGTGAGTCAACTCGCTCATGATTTTATCTTTTAAATGAGCGTTGACGTAGAAATGGAAAAACTGGGTTGGCACCCCGAAAGTCATTTTAACTGAGTCATTTGATTTCTCAGTTTTAACGAGCTCAATTGGGTCGAGCCAATTTTCGAGCAGTTTATTCGCCCCGTTACCGTTATTTTTTTTGATGGCAGACTTTACCTGGCTCCAAAATAGACTATTCAATTCCATGCTTAAGCCCCCCTCAAGACCAAAGATGATTAACAACTGGATGACAACTTATCAACTGTTGACCTCGATGCTGCAATGTGATTTATTCCAACTTCACTTAATTAGCAACTGCCAATTATATATGCAATTGACGTGTATTCGTCGTAGTTAGAGAAATGAGGCTATATGGGAAAACGTACATACCAACCGAGCAACAAGCGCCGTAAAAAAACCCACGGTTTTCGTTCTAAAACAGCTACTAAAGCTGGTCGTAAATTATTATCTCGTCGTCGTGCAAAAGGACGCAAAAAGTTAACAGTCTCTTCAGGTGGCAAATAAAGCGTATCCGCTTAAAAAGTCTTCGAGTTTTCGAGAAGTTGCACTTAAGTCAAAAAAGCTGCGATTGGCTCGATGGCTGACTTTACAAGTTATGCCTTCCGGTGATTCCCGCAATTACTATGGCATGACTGTTTCGGGCAAAGTGGCGAATGCCGTTGTCCGAAACAAACTGAAAAGATGGGTTAGAAACTGTGTTCAAACTGAAAAATGGCCTTCAAAATATGATGCCCACAGCTTTGTGTTCGTGTTTAAACCACAAGCAGAACCTGGCTTTTTTACAAAACTTGAGTATTCACAGTTTAAAGAGCTCTTCATCAGCATTAACTCTTAACAGCCTACTTAGCTACTCAGCGCGTAGCCTTGTCCGTTTTTACCAAGTCTCATTTGCATTTTTTCTAGGTGGCAACTGTCGCTACTACCCATCTTGTTCACATTACGCGGTTGAATCCTTTGAAAAACACAGTTTTTTAAAAGCGGCTCAGTTGACCCTGTTTCGCTTAGCCAGCTGTCACCCATTTAGCCGAAAACCGAGCTACGACCCGGTTCCGATGACCAACCAAGAAAGAAGTTTGTATGAATAACCAAAACGAATCTCCATTTGGAAATCCGCGTTTTATATTCGCTATTATAGCCGTATTTTTATTTTTGTGGGGCTGGCAATATTTTGTAAATAAGAACTATCCACCAGTTGTTAAAAAAGACCAGGTTATTGAGCAATCGACGGCGAACGGGCCGACAACAGCGTCTTCATCCGGCTCCAAACCTAATCAGCAATTAGACAGCCCGGACTCAAAAGTGGCCACAGCTGCAATGCCGGCCGAACAAACATATCAATACGAAGATGAAAACGTAAAATGGAAAATAAGTTCAAAAGGAACAGCACTTATTGATTACCACCTAAAAAAATTCCTCGATAAAAACCGTAAACCTATTATTTTCGGCGTTCAAACGCCTACTTTCGTGACCAGTATTAATGGCAAAGAAGTATTCTTCGAGCTTAAAAAAGTAAGCGATACTCAATTTATCGGCACCGGCGTCGTCGATGGCACTAACGTTAAGAGAACAATGACCTATTTGCCTGAAACAATGAGTTTTGATGTTCAAACGGATTTCGACGTGACGCCGCAAAATGTAACTCTTGAGCTGAATGATATTAAACATGAAGTCAGCTCGGGCAATTTCTTAATGCCGTCGTTTGAAAAGCAGGAATTCCTATTCAAAACCGAAGATAAAATTAAAACCGAACATATTTCTTCAGTTAAAGAGGGTGAAAGTTTCAGCGCAAGCGCAAGCTTGGTATCGCTCGCTGCAACCGGTACACAGCATTTTACTCAAGCCCTGGTTGATAAATCAGACGTCTCACCTTCAATTCA
>JANPAD010000137.1:0-9839 GCA_031429735.1 Bdellovibrio sp.
GATTAAAAAAATATGGTGAGCTTCCGGTGTTCGATCCGGATTTGAGTGGCGTGGTCTGTGACCATCAATATAAAAACTCATCAATGAGTCGTAACAAAAGCGACAGTAGAGGTTTTGTTTAATCAACCAAGATCCGCAGCAAAGACAGTTCGACGACAGAAAATGTTGCTTTAAATACATACACTCGACACTGCAAAATAGGATCTTCAATTTTGATTGTTTAAAATGTATTAAGAGGCTCAGCGAACCGAACAGCGGATATTATTGGTTGTGATACGGAATGCGATTCAAAATAGTCAAAGCCCGATAGAATTGCTCAAGTAGCACGGCTTCCGCGATAAGATGATTCATCGTCATTGGGCTCAGGCAAATCGACTTTTGCGCTCTTTTCTTGACAGCATCCGTCACGCCGAACGCACCGCCAACAATAAAAACTCCGCGTTTCTTGCCGGACTCCGAGACTTGCTGAATGACCTGTGAAAATTGCAAAGAATCTAAATTCTGACCCTTTTCATCCAGCAAAATGACGTAATCATCACTCGTGATCTTTTCAAGAAGGCCTTTTTCTTCGAATTTTTTCTTAAGTTCAGACTCATCGCGATCAGATTTCAGAGTTTTGAGATGCTGCACTTCAAATGCGGCGTAAGGTTTTACTTTTTTTAAATAAAGAGCTTCAACCTCGTCAAACCAAGGTTCTTTTGCTGTTTTGAAATCAAAAAGCATCCACTTGATCATCCGAGAAAGCCCCGCTAAAAAATTAGTTCGCTTTGCCGGCAGATCCGTCTACAAGCTTCAGTTCAGTTCCCTGTTTCCAGAGATCTTCTAAGCGGTACTCTTGGCGTACGAAATCATAGAAAAGGTGAACAATCAAAGCGCCGTAATCGACGACAACCCAACGACCTTCATCAACGCCTTCGATACTGAGAGGATAAACGTTGAACTCATCTTTTACGGCTTTCACCAGATTTTCAGCCATAGAGCTTGCATGACGAGTGCTGGTTCCTGAGCCGATCAGGGTAAAATCGCTGCTTGAAGACACGCCTTGAATATCGAACGCTTTAAGAGCGATGGCTTTTTTATCAAAAAGAACCTGGGCACAAAAATCTGTGAACGTTTTAAAATTTGAAATCTTATGGCTTCCGGTTTTATAAAGACCGTGTTCTTTAATATAACTCTCAACTGCTAGCGGTAAAAACTTTTCGGCCGGACGGCCCACACGCAGCTTTTTACGAAGCTCAGAAGAGGAAATATCCAGATCATTCAAAGTGATAAATTCGATAGAGCGGCCCGTTGTTAGTTCAATTGTTCCGAAATCGCTATCGGCCACTAATGGCGCAAGATAGTCAGGCCATTCGTCTTCACTTTCCGGAATATCGTAACCCGGTCTTGTTGTGACGACGATGTTCGCCAGTTCAAGAATTTTTTTATAATCTTTCCACTGAGAGAAGGTATCAAAGTTGTCTGCGCCGATAATCAGGTAGAGCTCGTTTGATTTGTAAGTTTTCAAAAGTTCTTTAATGGTGTCGACGGTATAGCTTTTGCCACCGCGCTTAAGCTCAGTATCATTAACTTGAAAAGCTTTGCCGTAGCTTGCAAAAGCTTGGCGGGTCATTTCAAGGCGGTGCTCAGGGCCCGGACCATCCACAAGGATTTTTAACGGATTTTGACTGTTTGGTATGATGTGAATCAGGTCAAAGCCCATTTTTTTCTGAACTGTGGTCAGACTGTTAACATGCCCGTTGTGTGGAGGATTGAAACTTCCTCCGAAGATTCCGACTTTCATTTTAGCTCTACTTTCGATTTGATAATTTTATCTGCGACAACAACCAGTAAGTCCTGCAATTGTTTGCCCGTCGCGGCTGAGATGGCGATCGTCTCGACATTATATTTCTTTTTAAACTGCTGTTGAATTTTAATGATTTGGTCTTTGTTCAACAAATCAGTCTTATTCAAAACCAGAATCTGTTCGCGGTTCATCAACGGAAAGAATCCGTCTTTGCCTTCATTCATTTCGTCGTACATTTTTAATTCGTACTGAATGTCTTCGTAATCCTGAAGCGGTTCACGACCGCTCATGCCTGAAACATCTACGATGTGCAGAAACAAACGCGTACGTTCAATATGCTTTAAAAATTGAATGCCGAGACCCACGCCTTGATGCGCACCTTTAATCAAGCCCGGAATATCCGCGACCACAAAGTTGCTGTAATCGCCGACTTGAACGACGCCCAAGTTCGGAGTTAAGGTGGTAAACGGATAATCTGCGATTTTAGGTTTAGCGGCCGAGATACGTGAAATCAAAGTTGATTTTCCGGCATTCGGAAAACCTACAATGCCCACATCGGCAATCAATTTAAGTTCTAAGGTAATTTCTAAACTTTCACCCTCTTCGCCGGGCTGAGCGTATTCAGGAGCTTGGTTCACACTTGTTTTGAAATGAGTGTTACCTTTACCACCGCGTCCGCCGTGAAGAACAGTGACGGTATCTGCACCTGTCAGGTCATAAAGGATCTCGCCGGCTTCATTACGGATAATAGCACCCTCAGGAACGATCATAATCAGATCCTGGCCATCAGACCCTGAACAATTATCGCCTGTACCTGGTTGGCCGTTTTCGGCCGCATATTTTTTATAATACTTATAATCCAACAAAGAATTGATGTGCTTGGACGTTTTAAAAATGACGTCGCCGCCCTTGCCGCCATTGCCGCCGTCAGGCCCCCCACGTGGAGTCATGGACTCACGTCTAAAACTGTGCGAACCCGGTCCACCGTGGCCCGAAGCGATCTTAATTTTAACTTCATCTACAAATTTCATATTAGCCTAAAAAATAAAAGGAGCCCGTGTAGGCTCCTTCTATCGTATATATTCAAAAATTCAAGTACGATTACGCTGCTTTAGGGTAAACGCTAACTTTGAATTTATCTTTAGAAAATCTTTCAAATTTAACGTGACCTTCGATGACCGCGTAGATCGTGTGATCACGGCCGATTTTCACGTTATTGCCTGTGTGGAATTTAGTTCCACGTTGGCGAATGATAATTGTTCCTGATTTCACTAACTGACCGCCAAAACGTTTTACGCCTAATCTTTTCGACTGCGAATCGCGGCCATTCTTGGTACTACCACCAGCTTTTTTACTTGCCATTGTTTACTCCGTTTAAAAGTTTAAATTAATTATTTCGATTTCTTAGTTGTTTTTTTAGTCGCTTTTTTAGCAGCTGTTTTGACTGAGCGTTTAGAAGCAGGTTTTGCTTTCGCTGCAGCTTTTTTGGCTGTTTTAGGAGCGGCTTTTTTTGCCGGTTTAGAAGCTGGAGCTTCTTCAACGTCAACGTTACGAGCCGATACGCGAGATACGTGATCCGCTACTTTTTGAGCGATACGTTCAGTGCGCAATGCAGCCATGTCTTTTACAACCGGTGTTTCATCAGATTTAGAAACCTGGCCGCCTGGAGCTGTAATAGATTTGATGAAGATTTCAGTAAAGTTCTGTTTGTGTGTTCCGAACTTTCTGTAACCTTGACGACGTTTCTTTTTGAATACGATCACTTTGCGAGTTTTAGCTTGTTTAGTTACAACAGCTGTCACTTTCGCATCTTTAACAAGCGGAGTGCCGAGGTGAGCTTTGTCGCCACCGATCATCAGAACTTCACTGATGCTGAATTCAGCACCTAAATCTTGGTCGATTTTTTCGATTTGTAATACGTCACCGGCTTGAACTTTATATTGTTTGCCGCCTGTTTTGATAATTGCGTACATGTATTTCCTCACTTCGTTCTATGTTTAAAACTAAGATGCTTTTATGCCTTGGGGGCTATATCCCTGTCAAATTCTATTCTTTTGAGTCTTGCTTTAGTGTTAAAGCCCTTGATTTTGACCCGTTTATACTCCATAAATGGGTCAAATTATGACCCATTTATGGAAAAAGCCTTCATGGCCCTCATTTAATTGGAGCAGTTCCGAGCTGCTCGAACCACTGACGCAAGCCCGGTTTTCGCAAGGCCGCGTGTTGGCGTTGAAGAATCCTTTCGTTCATTCACATGAGGTTTCTGAGCAGACACAGTCTCTTTATGAAGACTTGCTTACGCCCTCACCCCTGTCGGTCGAGCGGTTGAACGGATGGCAGGCGTCGCTTTATCCAACGGGCTATTCAGGCGTAAAGAAGATTAAAATCGGCCAGTGGCGAACGACGGATCGCTTGGTCGCAGGTGCGCGCAACGCGCACGCCGTCGAAGCGTCCTCGATCGATTCAAATTTTTCACTTTTTGTTTCATGGTGGCATGAGCCGGCGGTTGACCTTGACCCGCTCGTCAGGTCAGCGCTTACTTTTTTCTGGTTTATTGCTCTTTCACCCTACGATGACGGTAATTATGCACTTGCTTGCGCGCTAGCGGAACTGGCGCTTCAAGAAAATGAAAAATCGGTTGCGCGGCTTTACGACATTTCTCTGCAACTCGAAGAAAACCGCAGTCTCGTGGTTGAAAAACTGATTCAGGCGCAGCTAGGTAATGGCGACCTGACGGAATGGATCATCTTTTACCTTGAACTTCACCAACAGGCCACAGGGTCCGCTTACGCAATAGCCGAACAAGACAATAATGAGTCGGCCTTCTGGAAAAGTATTTCTCAGCACGACCTGAACAGCCGTCAAAGGCTGGTTTTAAAGCACATGTACGATTCCAAAGCGGAATCAATATCCAATCGTGAATATGTCGATTTAACCAAAACCAGCCGTGAATCTGCTAAACGCGATTTAAAGTCTCTGGTTCAAGCAGGAGTTTTACGACAGCCGGCCAGTAAAGGTCGCTCCGTGAAGTATCGAATTTAGACAAGACGAACAGGCCCGCATAATGCCGGGCCTGTTTTATTTAGAATGCGCTTGATACACTTATTTTTTTGAATTCAGTTTATTGATCATAGCCCACGATTGATCACGGCTGATTGTCGGGAAAGTCCCTTCAGGGTTTGCATCCCAAGCCGGTGCGGCCGCGGCATTGGCTTGCTGAGCCGGATTAAGCTGCGCCTGCGCATCGGCAATCGCCTTACGGTACTTTGCAACGTCATCAGCAGAACAAGCGTTTTTAGACGACTCGCAAAGCTGCAAAAGCATTGTGTATGTTGAAATGATGGTTGAATTGAGGTCGGCGTCGACGCTAGCCGGTTGTGGCGAAATCACGCGATCATAACTATCAGCCGCCATTTTGTTTAAAAGCTCTTTGTCTGATTCACTGCAAGCTTTACAGTTTTGCAAACTCATAAATTCAAACTGCGCTCCGACAGAGTAAGGGCCGTTCGAGTTTCGATCGCAGGCCGCATAACCCGCTAAACGGTGACCGGCTGGGCAAATCGCGTGCAGAAAACCTGAAGCGGCTCCGCGGCCGTCACTGTGACGGGCTTCGTGAACCAAAGTACTAAGACGGAAATGGCGTGCCACTTCTGAATTGTTTGGCACCTTCAAAAGTTGGTCTGCGGCAAACAGACCTGCCCCTACTTTTAATATGCCTATGCGAGTTGAAGTGACCGGAATTTTCTTGTCATCAATTTTAACACCCAATAGTGAATGTTGCATTTTTCCGATCACGTAAACGGCACCGCCAAGATTCGACATCACTGTCATTACTTTACCGCCGCCTGAACCGCCGCCATCCGGCGTGCTGGTGGGCTGCTCGAAAGTCGGAACTTCGCTTGGTGTGGGAAAGTAACTGTCACTGATCTGGTAAATGGTTTTATCATTTAGTTCAAAACTTTCAGAAACCACATAGCGAACACGGTTATCAACCCAATTTAAAACTGTTAATCCGTCGTTCGAAGATAAGCCCATCAACTGCAAAAGTTTTGCGTCGCCGGCCCAAGGTTGATTCGCCATATAGAACATATCTTCAACAAGTTGCTTTTTTTGGTCTTTCGGAACAGATTTGGCGAATTCGATGTCGGCTTGGGCTGACTGAGCCAAGAACGAAACGGCGATGGCGGCTAAAATGGTTTTTTTCATAACTTCCCTTTGCTTATTAATTTTTGAGCTAAACTTCTGATTTGAGTCGGAACTTCAAGAGCCGCAATCGTTTGCGGGTTCTTAACTTGAATACTGAGCTCGAGCGCGCGCATAAAACATACCGCACGAACCGCGTTGCTGAGATCAACACGCTCAGCGCAACCGGCGTAAACGACTTGGCTTCGTCCTGCATGCTGCGGATTTTCGAAAGCGGCTTTACGCAATTGCCCAAGCACCCTTGCTTCAACCAGCTCTTCAGGCAACGAACCGTGAATGTGACCTTCAGAATCCGGTTCGGGCTTCGCTTGATTCGCTAACGTCGGCATACTTGTCATGATATCTTCAAGACGGTTTTGAAAACTGCTTTGTTCCGCCGTGGATTCAGACTTTTCTTCAGAAACTTGTTCAACTAATTGAGCAATTGCGGGCTTACCTTTAGTTTCTGCTGATACTGAAGTCTCTTCCACCGAAGAAGATTCTATTAATATGTCTGGCTGAATATTTTTGCTTTGCGACGTAGTTGAATGACTACGCGAAATTCCAACCACGGCAATTAGTACAATTACCGTAATTACCCCTAATTTTTTCATGTCCCCCGACCCCTTTGTGCCTGTCAGTGCAAGACAAGGCCCAAGTCAGCAACGCTTAAAATTAAGTTTAAAACGAAATCCGAATTTCACCTTGAACTATTTGCTGAATTGTCGATATTTTGGTCGCAGCTAAAATCGGATGCCATTTTTTTGCCAGCAGACTGCTTCAAAACAAGAATCCATAAATTAGATAAGCCGAAACTAGACTCAATTCCCGGACACATAAACCGAAACCCTAATACAAACTATATAAGGAGTTTATGTGAAATCATTTAAGGTTCCAGCATTTGTATTTTTAGGACTTGGTGTTTTGTTTTTTGTTGGTGGAGGTTTTTGGCTGAAATCAAAAATTGCTTTTTCAAATAGAGCACAAACTATAGTGGGCGAAATTTCAAAACAAATTGAAGATACGTGCACAAGAGAAACCGGTTCTGGTAGTAATAAGAGAAAAACGACCTACGCCTGCTATCAACCTGTCGTTAAATACAATTGGCAAGGTCAAACAAAAGAAGCGGGCATGTCAGAAAGAACTTCAAGCGGTTACGACATAGGCAAGAAAGTTGATTTGTTAGTTGATCCTTCCGAACCCGCGCAACCCGAATTTAAAGGTGCAAGTCTCTGGTTTGGCCCCTTATTTTTGTTGGGCTTCGGAGCCATCTTTGCACTTGTGGGTGGGTTAATTTTAAGATCAATCATTAAACGTGGCGACTTAGTTAAAACATTAAACGCATCGGGCGTTGTTGTAACGGGCCAAGTTACTTATTGTGGTCTAGACCAAACTTTAACAGTGAACGGTCGCCATCCGTGGAAAGTTGAAGCCAGTTGGGTGTGTCCCACAAATGGTCAAATTTATGTGGCTAAAACTGTCGAAGAAATTTGGCATGACCCAAGTCAAATGGGTCAAGTTGATTCAAGCGGTCAAATTCAAGTTAAGTACAATCCAACTAATCCCGAGCAATCAATGGTTGTACTCGGTACAGCTAAAGTCAGCGTTCGCGCAGCTTAATTAAAAGATTATATTTTGAACTTGTTAGAAAATGTAAGGTAAATATTCTTGGCTTTAGCATCCCTGTTGTAACTCCAGTTGTTTTAAACTGGAGTTTCGCAAGCCTGCTAAGGCCTTTTAATTTATTACAACCCTACTCCGCAAAAATTTCATATTGTTCGGTGTGGTAACTCGGTTCAATCTTAAACGCAATCGAGCGGCCAAGCCGGGATTCAAGGGCCTCTAGGCTTTCCGATTCGCTTTCGTAAACCCAGTCGACGATTTCGGCATGACAGTGCACCAGAATTCCTTTTTTAGAATTACCTTTGCCGATTTCGCGCTCAAGTTCCCGGAAAATTTCACTGGCAATTGTCGTTTTGCGTTTAATATACCCTTTGCCGTCGCAATATGAACACGGCTGGCAAAGTGTCTTCACAAGACTCGGACGGATACGTTTACGGGTCATTTCAACAAGGCCAAGATCAGACATCGAAACAATGTTCGTACGAGAACGATCTTTTTTAAGTTCTTCTTCAAGACCATGCAGTACTTGTTCGCGGTGAGTCTCTTTTTCCATGTCGATAAAATCGATGATGATGATTCCGCCGACGTTACGCACACGCAACTGATGGGCAATTTCTTTAACGGCTTCAAGATTGTTTTTAATAATTGTGTCTTCTAAATCTTTTTTGCCGACGTAGCGTCCGGTGTTGACGTCAATAACAACCAAAGCTTCGGCTTCGTCAAACACGATATAGCCGCCCGACTTCAACCAAACTTTTCTTTCCACCGCACGCGAAATTTCAAGGTCAATGTCGTACAGATCGAAAAGCGGCTTGCGCTCTTCGTATAAAATAATGTTTTGACGGTACTTCGGCATCAATTGGGTCACAAACTTCGTTACTTTTTTGTATACTTCAACATCGTCAACCCAAACCGTTGTGACTTCTTCGCTCATCAAATCACGTAAAGCACGCAATTCGACATCAAGTTCTGCGTGCACAAGTCCGGCTGTCTTTTTCTTTTCGTAGTTTTTTTGAATTTCTTTTGATAACCGGTCTAAGTATTCAATGTCGGCGCGTAGCGATTCTTCACTTGCACCTTCAGAGGCGGTTCGCACAATAACACCGCCGCTTGGATTAATTTTCTGAATAATTTTTTTAAGACGGTCTTTTTCTTTTTCTTCTTCAATCTTGCGTGAAATGCCCGTGTGTTTTACGTACGGCATAAAGACGACTCCCCGGCCCGGCAATGAAATGTGCGTAGTAATGCGCGCACCTTTGGTGCCTAGCGGATCTTTCGCCACTTGCACCATCAAGTGCTGGCCTTCTTTTATCAGATCCTGAATGGGAGTTTTAATTTCACGCGAAGGGCGGGTCTCTTCTTCGTTTTTGTTGCTGTCTTCATCATCTTCAAAAAACTCTTTGCCTTCTTCAGTGATGATATCGCCTACGTAGAGGAAGGCGGCTTTATCCAGCCCTATGTCCACAAAAGCCGCCTGCATGCCTGGAAGGACGCGGGTCACGACTCCGCGGTGAATGGTTCCGACTAAAGTCGGTGAGGTTTTTCGTTCGATTTTGAGATCCATTAGTGTGCCCGCTTCAACGTAGGCGACGCGGGTTTCGAGGGGGCGAACATTGATTAAAATTTCTGCTGGCATGGGCTCTTCCTCGTTTAGACTGGAATCTGGACCTGTGGCCTGTTTAAAGTCTTATCACTTCTACCGAAAAACAAAGAGATAAGCAAACTGGAGAATCAATAAATGGCAACAATAGATGATCTTTTTAGGTTAATGGTTGAACAAAAAGCATCTGACTTGCATTTGACAAGTGGCGCGCCACCGTTCTTAAGGCTGCACGGCAACATGTCACCTCTTAATTACCGTCAACTGAGCAATCAAGACGTGCAAGCTTTGATCTTCGAGATTCTAACTGAAAAACAAAAGAAGGCCTTCGTTGAAAAATGGGAGCTCGATTTCGCCTACGTAGTTGAAGGCTTAGGCCGCTTCCGCTGTAACGTGTTCATGCAACGTAAAGGCTTAGGCGCCGTTTTCAGAACGATTCCAGAAAAAATTAAAACTGCACAGGAATTAAATCTTCCCTCTTCGATTATCGACTTAACAGACACTGATCGTGGATTGATTTTGGTTACGGGTCCTACAGGTTCCGGTAAATCAACAACTCTCGCGGCGATGATCCAACATATTAATTCAAACCGTGAAGCGCATATCTTAACTGTTGAAGATCCTATCGAGTTCGTTCATCCGAATTTG
>JANPAD010000138.1:0-4254 GCA_031429735.1 Bdellovibrio sp.
GTTTCGAAAACTCTTACACACTTCAAGATTCAAAAACTTTATCGCTGGCCGCGGCTCAACTGATTATCAGCCTCGAAAGCGGTCGCTATGACGAAGAATTATTAACGCAAGAATTCGACCGCATCAAAAAAATTAATCCCGATCTGAATAAAGTCGTCATCTCGTTGCCTGAAGAATCGGCAACCACTGAAGAACGCGAAAAGCTTGAAGAATTTTTTCGCGCACGCGAAGTTAAGGTGTTTCACAACCTGCATGCGCACAACCAAAACGAACTTCGAAAAACTCTTTTGAATGCCGGCAGTGAGGGCACTAAAGAAGAAGTCAATGAATCCCTTAAAGAAGCTTTCGGGCCCGAGACCGAAATTAATTATTTCTGCCATAATGGCTTTCAGAAAACTTTTGAAAACTGCGAACTCTTTCACAGCGCCCATAATTTTTTCGCCCACAGCCTGAAGCATAAGAAAATTTCAGCTTCAGCTTTCTTTGATATCGAATGCTTTCTAGGACTGACGCAAGATATGTCGAATACCTGGAACAGCCCTTGGGGACCTATTCCGGTGCCGCATTTCCGTCATCATACTTTGGGCACGCATCCTTTTGCTGAACTTAGACTGAACCAACTTTCAATGCTGAGTTTTGATCCGCACCAGTTTCAACTTGAACCGGGGCCGGTTTTAGCCGGTCGTGCCATCAAACCCCTAGTACTGGATTTGTTTTACCAAGAGCTGAGTGAAAACGAATTCTGCAGTGAGCTGTTCGCTCAAATCTCGACACCGGCTTTGCGCGCGAAAATTCAAAATCTTTTTTCGGCTCTTGAGAAAGGTCAGAAAAGCAGTCTGCTTTACACCTCAATTGATGACTTGAAACAAGGTTTAATTGAAAAAGTTCAACAACAAGTCGAATTAATTTGTGAACAAAAAATCGAAACCGTGACCGGCCCGTTGGCGTCACTTTTTAAAGACCTAAACCGTAAGTCTGCAAAAAAAGAAAAACGTTATTCTTGGCCTCAGGAAATTATTGAGCTCGCCGGAGTTCGAACGTGAAAACAGCTACCCAATTTATTTCACAGTTTAAAAATCTGACGCATTTCTGTTCGTCATGTTCTGTGGTCAATGCCGACGGTCACCTGCTTTATTCGAACGACCGCGATCAAGCCCTACTTACAACCACCCGTCTCGTTGCATTTCAGATTGTTAAAAAATATCTGAACCCTCAGTCGCTGGATCTGTTTATCCTGAACGATCCCGAAAACGGCGGCTTTCAGCATCAACGGCCGCTGTTTATTGCCGGTCTGTCAGATAATTTATTTTTAATCTGGGACACTCCGGTTACATTAATTGATTTTAAAATACCACCGACACCTTTGTTTGATAAAGGCGTACGAAATGAATTCGTCTGGAAAGCCATGGTCGAGTCGCATCCACAAGCCCAGCAGTTCGCCGCAGCCCTGTTACAGCAAAAGCACAACTTAGACCGTGTATTAAATCAAAAAAATCTGATCAGTGATTTGTCGAACGCGAAAAATCAACAGCACTGGTTTAAAATCAGCCAAGAGGCTTTCGGCCTGCTGTTCAGTAACAAGGCTTATTCGAGCTTCGAGGGCAGTCATCGCTTGAATCCGACTCAGGTTTTCAAACTTAAAGTCAGCGCCGAAGAAAAGCAAAATCTGAAGCAGATCAATCTGGACATGTCACATACCAGTTTAGCCCAGGACATTTACGCCGCTTCGCATGTGATCGAAAGTGCGCTGATTAAAAGAATTGTCGATTTCTACGAGCTCGGAGACTTCTTTACACAAATGGTTCTGGATAAAATCAAAATGACCTTGCCACCGCGTTCGATTGTTTCAAAATCGCATACGATGGGTCTTTATAACTACGATTTACAATCCATCGCTCACCAGATTTGTGAATACTGCCTGACGCAAATGAATTCTCCGCTGCGTAAAGGGCATTCACAGTTTGAGTACAAGAATTTTCTTTTATTCCGTCTTCAGCATGATCAATCAGACCGCCTATCTTTCTTATCGGCTCAGCGATTCGATTTAAAATGTTTTGAAGATTTAAACGAATCTCAAAAAATTCGTATGCAGTGCATGAAAAGAACCGAACAATCGGGCCGTCTCGATTTTGAAATCGTACATCCTGAGGGCATAGGACTTCAGTTTTTAAATCTGGCCTCGAACGAATCAGGCGCAATTCAACTGCGTGTGAATGATCATCCACAACGTACCATTCACGGTCAATTGCAGCTTAAGCAAGGTGACCGCGTTCACCTTGAATGGTCATTTTAATTTACATTTCGTTTTTGAGTATTTCACCGCAGGTTGAAAAATGCGACTCGGTGTTGAGCATCGGTAAGCTCTTGCAAACTTCCGGTTTTAAATTCGCGCGGGTCAACTGACCGCTTGCGATCAGAGATGAAATTTTCAGATACAATGGCGTCAGATAACGTTCAACACTGGCACTGACCTCTGCGGGCTTATGTGGGTTACCACTGGCATACCCTTTATTGCACATTTCTTTTAAATAGCTGTTTCGTTGATCGTGTAACCCCAGCAGTTGGGTTGAAAGCCCTGCCAGTAGACCGGTACGGTCCTCACCGACGGTGCAGTGAAAGAAGACTTTATCTTGGGCTGAAGCGTCGACTTCGCTGATAATCACTAGGGCCTGAATGACCTGCTCGCAAGCTTGTGTTTCAGAGGGAATATCTTTCCACGGTAGCGGAATGTGATAAATTTTTTCGGGAGCCATACCGAGCTTTTCTAAGACTGCGATTTCGTCATCGACTTCACTATGATTCTGATTTTTAAAGATAATAACGGTCGTAATGCCTTTTTTGATCAGTTTTTTATACTCGTTAGGCTTCGGCGCACGACCGCGGTACACACGCGGGTTGTACGCCACTCGCTCCAAAAAAACTCCGGCGAACGATTGAACACTTATAAACGACAAAAGGAGCATAACTTTGAAAAGTTTCATGCTCCTTTGTACTGCGATATTTGTTCCAGTTTTAGGGGGCGCTTTAAGTGCTTTTAAGCCCGTAGACTGTCTGAATTTTTGACAATACCGGATACAACGATGAATAATTTTTCTTATCGGATGCTTGCGCTCCTCTTAAGATCAGGGCCAGAATCATCGGCATCAAGAATAGTGTGAAAACTAAAACTACATCTAACGCCGGAGCCGGTGCACGCAGAGTTGGACCGCCGCCTTCAACATCTGAAATAGCTTTAACTAAACCGCAACCGCCCGCTTGTTGGCCTTCATCTAAACCTAATTTGCTCAGCTGACCTTTGTAGTCTGGGTCATAAGATGGCTTCCACGGAGCTGTCGATACCGCAGCTTTGGCCGCAGTAATCGCTCTGTACACATTCACGCGACCGCTTGAAGCCACCAAGTTCGACCAGGCCGGAAGTGTATCAGCAGAACCGATGATAAGGCTCTTAACTTGATTTCCCGTTAATTGCGGAGCCTCTCTTAAAACCAAGGCAGCTACACCGGCCACGAAGGGTGCCGCCATTGATGTGCCTGATAAAATTCCGAAGCAACGAATGTACGAGCAGTTCAAAGATTGTTTGTTCACCGTACTGTAAATAACATCGCCTGGAGCGGCTAAAGTTACAGAAGACTGACCGAAATTTGAATACTCCGCCTTCATGTCACCGTTGTCAGATGCTGCTACTGAAATATTACTTGGAGTATCTAAGTTTGAAGGATACGCAGGGACCGCATCATTATTTGAATGACTGTTGCCGGCGGCCGTGGTGACGACAACACCGCTATTAAAAGCAAATGTGTAAACTTCATGTAACGACTGCGAATAGCCGCCACCGCCCCATGAGTTATTGATGACTTTTGCACCATTTTTAACCGCGTAGTACATGGCATTAATCAACGTCGAAGTATCGCCTTCGCCTTTGGCATTCAAACCCTTCAGCGACATAATTTTAATTTTAGATTCACGCATCGGATTTGCAAAGATATCTTGTCCGATACCTAGAACGATTCCGGCCACATGTGTGCCGTGCCCGCTTCGACTGTCGTCGTAGTTATTGCCGGTGCTCGAAACAAAGTTCCAACCGTATTTGTCATCGACGAAACCGTTACCGTCATCGTCAACACCGGGCTGGCCGTTAATTTCTTTGGTGTTGTTCCAGATTGCACCGGACTCTTGAAAAACCGGATGATCTGTCGTAAGTCCCGTGTCGATCACCGCAACGACCGTTTTTGTTCCGTTCGCAGCCGGTTTTTC
>JANPAD010000139.1:0-5332 GCA_031429735.1 Bdellovibrio sp.
GGAGTAAATTTCAGAGGGGCTCTTAAATTTGTGTTAGTTGGAGGTTATTTGGTGCCTAATTTTAACGCTCTTCGGCGACTATACGAGCAGTTTTGTAACAGCCGCAGTTGCTGCGATGGCTAAAGTTACAATCGCTCCAACAACGCTACTAAGCTTAATGATCAGACGATATTCGAGTTTCTGCATCTCATCTTTCAATTCCCGAACATCTTCTTTAGTCGCCAAATCACCCTCTACAATCTCGGCGATAATTTTAATATGAGCTTCCGCTTGATCACGTGAAACTCCTGCCGCCTCTAGAACCTTAGAATACCTTAACGTGTCAAACATAGCGATCTCCTATTGCTTGCAGTTGCAGGCTAAAGACCAGGTCGTCTAAGCGTTTTAAATTGATACGAGCAGAATAATTGTCCGTATGTCGGCCATGTTTATAATGGTTCTCAATTAGCTAGCAGTAAACGATACTGAAAAATTCTGTGATGACCGTTGCATCGTTTAGATCAGCGATGCCCAATTGTTTAATGAGCGGCAAGTAAAGTTCTGAGTGAGTGTTCTTCCAATATTCCAATGTGAGGTCGCCTTCTCCCTCGGCGATTGCGATTTCAAGAGGAACGTCTTTGTATTTATGAGTAACGGTTTTTTCCGTTCGGAGAATGCAGCTGGGTTGTCCGGAGCTATTTAGATAAATCCAGTAATTACCAACTTGAGGTGGAGGATCGCCTGCTGATAGAAAGTCTTCAAGGATGCTACTTCCGGCTGTTTTCTTTCCAGAGAGATAAAGAGCAAGCAAGTTGTCCGTGATCTCGGGTGTACCCGCGTATCCAGCGGATATAAATACATTATTAGGTCTTAGATCTTGAGGAATCGTCTGAAGGTAATTTTCCCAATATAGTCGCTCTTGTGGTTTGAGTGAATCCATTAAAGATAACTTAATTTAAATTTTCTTAAATTGGCGATAACCCAAAGAAATCAACGCGCGCAAAGCTTCAAGGTCTGAGCTTAAATTAAGGCTCATTTTGACCTCTTGAAGGGCCATAATCGATTGATCATCGAGACTAGCTAATAAACCTGCCGATTGGCCGGGCGAACTCGGGGCGCCGGCTTGTGAGCCGGTTGGGTAGCTTTGAATGAATGATTGAGGCATTGAAGTGCGCGCTTGGCGCTCAACTGTTTGTTGCGGCGCTGGCGGTGCCTGCTGATGTTGTGATGTCGGAGGTTGCAAGTCGCCGATCAAGCCTGCCAAGTTTTTCAATTCTTGTTTGAAATTCTGAATGCTGGGGGTATCAAGCGAAGAGTCGCCGCTTCGTTGGGCTTTCAAGTAAAGACTGATCAACATGTCTTGCGAGTTCACCATTTCTTTAACTGAAGCATTTTGCGTGAGCAGCCAGGTGTAGGCTTTCTGCAAAGTTTCTTTAGTGTAAGCTTGTGGCGGTAACGGATTAACTGTCATTGGTCGGTCACGATAAGTGATTTTCGGAAAGTGAGTCAACTTAAGAAGTCGGCCCGAAAAAGAATCTTTTTCGGGCCATTTTTTAACGTGCTAGTTTTTTGGCTCTGCATATTCTTTCGCCACGATTCCGTACTTTTCGATTTTGCGAAGCAAAGTCTTTTTCGGGATGTTGGCGTGAAGGGCAGTTTGATTTATACGGCCCTTAAAAGTCTTTAAAGCCTTGATAATAAACTGTTTTTCGAACTCTTCTTTTTGTGCATTGAAATCCAGCGGACCCGTGTTGCCTAAGCTCATCGGAATTTCGATGTCGACGGAATCGTCGTCGGAATCGTCGCCTAGTTGCGAGTCAAGATCAAATTCTGACTCTGAATCTATTTCTGAATCGCTGAACGACTGGGCAGATTTTTTCAGAGTTTCCGTTTGACTTGAAATTAGGCTCATGGCTTCAACTAAATTAATTCCGACCGCTTCAAGAACCGCTTCTGGCAAGCTTCCAAGAACAATTGAATTTGTTGTTTCAAGCACGAAAGAATGCTCGATCACATTTTCAAGTTCACGGATATTTCCCGGCCAGTTGTACTTTTTAAGTACTGACAAGGCATCGTTAGAAATACCGGTAATGCGTTTGCCATGCGTTTGGTTGAACTTGCGGATAAAGATGTGAATCAACACTTCAAGGTCATCTTTGCGGTCCGCCAGTTGTGGCAGATACACCGGAACTACGTTTAAACGATAGAACAAGTCTTCGCGGAAGCGTCCGTCTTTCATCATCTCTTCAAGTGGGCGGTTTGTAGCAGCAATAATACGCACGTTCGTAGGTATTTCGCGGTTAGAACCGACCGGAGTGAAAAGCTTTTCTTGCAGCACGCGCAATATTTTAACCTGCATCATTTGCGGCATGTCGCCCACTTCATCTAAGAACAGAGTTCCGCCCTCAGCGTACTGAAACTTGCCGATCTTTCGTTCGCCGGCACCGGTGAACGATCCTTTTTCGTGTCCGAACAATTCCGATTCGAAAAGGTTTTCAGGAATAGCCGAGCAATTGATGGCCACAAACTTTTCATCTTTACGTGTCGAGTTGAAGTGAACCGCTTTCGCAACGAGCTCTTTACCCGTACCTGAAGCACCGCGAATGAGAACCGGAGTATCAACCTTCGCCAGCTTGTGGATGACGTTGAAGACTTTTTGCATTTGCGAAGTGTTACCGATAATTTTACGGCCTTCATCAACAAATACCGGCGACGAGACCGCTAAAGTTGAAATGAGTGAATGGGCGTTGATGGCTTTATCAATCAGGTTGATCAGGTCTTCACTTGAAATAGGCTTTGATAAGAAGTTATAAGCGCCGTCTTTAACCGCTTGAACGGCCACTTCAACAGTGGCGTGCGCTGTTAAAACGATCGCGATAATACCCGGATCGTGCTCTTTTAATTCTTTGAGTGTTTGCAGGCCGTTTTTACGAGGCATGTCGACATCAAGAATGACGATATCAAAAGTGCGGGTGCCCGGGGTGCCGGCTTTAATTTTTTCAAGCGCGTTGACGCCATCGAATGCTTCTTCGATTTTAAATTTTTTAGCGCCCTCAAGAGCCGTTCGAACTGATAAGCGCAATGCTTGATCATCATCGACAACTAAAACCTTTAACATGTGAACCTCCCGCATACTTACTAGGTGCGTTTCGGTGTCAAATATATAGCAGGCAGCGACAAATTTCGCCTGTTATTATTCTGACAGTTTTTTGTAATAAGTGCTTGGTGGGGGTGGTGAGTGAGGTTTTATTTGGTTTTGGTGGGGTTGGCCTAGCGGACTTTTCGCGGGGTGCGCGGTGGACAAGGGTTACGTCCGTGATTTAGGGTAAGTGCATGATCAAAACTTTGAGTTTAATTATGGTGTTTGTGTGCCTGATGTTGCCTCTTGCTTCGCGGGGTGAAATTCAGATGGCAATAACGGTTGATGATTTGCCTTCACACGGCCAGCTTCCGGCTGGAGTTTCGCGCCTTGAAGTGGCCACTCAAATGTTGTCGGTACTGAAGAAACATAACGTGCCCGAAGTCTACGGCTTTACGAATGCCTCCAAGGTTGAGTTTCAGAAAGAAGATGAAGCTGTGTTGATGGCGTGGCGCAAAGCGGGCTATCCGCTGGCCAATCATACGTATTCGCATCCAGATCTGAACAAAGTTGAAGTGTCCGCTTTTGAAAGTGATATCACCCGTAACGAGAAGTTATTGGCTGTTTTAAACGATGGCCTCGACTGGAAGTATTTCAGATATCCGTTCTTGCACGAAGGCGACACGCTTGAAAAACGCAACGCCATCCGCGCCTTTCTTAAAAAAAATGACTATAAGATCGCGCAAGTGACGGTGGACTTCGAAGATTGGGGCTGGAACAACCCCTACGCCCGCTGTGTTAATAAGAAAGACAAGAAGGCTATTGCATGGCTGAAGAAAACTTATCTTGAGCAGGCCGGGCTTAAGCTCGATCAGACTGAGAAGATTACAACATACCTTTTTAAACGACCGGTGAAACATATTTTACTTCTGCATGTGGGAGCTTTTGATGCCGAGATGCTGAATGATCTGCTTAAGCTATATAAGAAGAAGGGCGTGAAGTTTATTTCTTTGTCTGAGGCTGCTCAAGACGAGATTTATGCAATTGACCCTATGGTTGTGGGTAAGTCGGGGTCGGAGTTGCATTTTCAGGTTTTGAAATCGCGGGGCTGAAGTTGAAAGATACGGGGGCTGGTTCGGTGACTTATCCAGAAGATGAGTTGGCTAAGATTTGTTTTTAGATTTACCAGTTAGAGGATTTACTTTTGTATCCGAATCGAGTTCATCTTTAACAGCCAAATTGTTGCCACGTTTTCTTTTCATGAAAGTTTCTGGCGTACCATAGATTGGTCCATTTAATGCGTTTTGCTTGTGTGAGATATCGTTGCCTTGTCCTAGCTTACTGCTCCAATTGCTGTTTTCAGAAATTTTTGCAGCGTGAGTCGGATCACCATTTAGACAGTAAATAACAATTTTATCAAAGCCATCTTCAGAATTTCCAGAATCACAAACCACATAGCCTAAAGTGGCATACGCCAGTATGAATGCTTCGAGGGTTTCCTCTCTGGGTACATCTGAGGGCCAGTACTTTTGATTTTGAACATCAGGCCACCACCATCTCGTCGGATCGTCTGCTGCCCAAGCGATGCAGTTATAATCAAAATCTACCGGACTTGTGATATGGTAATTTGTCGGCGTTAAATTTGGGAACTGACTCTTAAGTTTTTGCGACATAACCTTTTTGCTTGCCCCAATTTACCCAGATAGCGATCATTTCTTTCATACTCCCAGCTTTTTCGCTAGAAACTGGGTCTTCCCCAGAAATAGCCTTTAAAGCCCAGAACCAATGATTTGGTTCTTTTTGAAGCTTATCTAAAATAAGAGGAAGCACCTTAGTGCCCATACCAATAATTTGCTGATAGGCAGGGTGCAGCACTATTTTTGTATCTGATGATAAGAAAAAAGTATCTTCGGCCCAAGCAACATAGAGCTTTTCGAAACGTTGTCTGACTCTGGTTTCGCTATCTACATTGCTTCCCAAAATTGTTCTTTTCGAAGGTCGAGATTCTATGTAAGGAGTGCTCACATAAAACTCCACTGCGTTTTTATTTCTTTCGATGGAAATAAAAGATGCAGTGTCGCTAGAAGCTTCTAAATTGATTGTTCTAGTTGAATGCTCAAATGAAAAGTGCTTGCAGGCGGTTTGCTGCGAGGCCTGAAAATATCTCATTTCTGGTTGAGTATCTGTCCTAGACATTTATCAATCCTCCCTTAGAAAGTTTAGCAATATACTTATCGGCAAGATTTAAAGTATTCTTAAAGTCAGTCTGGTTAT
>JANPAD010000140.1:0-2699 GCA_031429735.1 Bdellovibrio sp.
GCTTGATATGAAGCGTGAAGACATCATTGAGATGGTGAAGAAAGCTAACTTGCGCGGGCTGGGTGGGGCGGGCTTTCCGACCGGCATGAAATGGAGCTTTATTCCTCAAAACTTAGGAAAGCCTGTTTATCTTGTCATTAATGGTGATGAAGGTGAACCGGGAACTTTTAAAGATAAATATATTTTGCGTCATGCACCGCATCTTTTCTTAGAAGGCGTGATGATTGCATCTGTCGCGAACAATGTTCATAAGGCTTATGTTTATATTCGCGGTGAATATGTGAAGCCGATCAAGTTGTTAAAGCAAGCGATTGCAGATGCAAAGGCTAAGGGGTATCTCGGTGATAAAATATTCGGTAAAGACTATAAGCTTGAAATCGTGGTTCATCGCGGGGCGGGAGCTTACATTTGCGGTGAAGAAACGGGTTTACTTGAATCGC
This sequence comes from Bdellovibrio sp., assembly GCA_031429735.1. Lineage (GTDB taxonomy): Bacteria > Bdellovibrionota > Bdellovibrionia > Bdellovibrionales > Bdellovibrionaceae > Pseudobdellovibrio. The sequence continues at coordinate 441 of JANPAD010000140.1, forward strand.
TCGAAGGTAAAAAGGGTCAACCGCGTTTGAAGCCGCCATTTCCCGCAGTGGTGGGTTTGTTTGGTTGTCCTACCGTAATTAACAATGTGGAAACGGTTTCCTATTTGTCTTTTATTTTAAATCGCGGGCCTGAATGGTTTGCTGGTTTGGGCTCAGAGAAAAATGGCGGTATGCGTCTTGTGAGCCTGAGCGGACATGTTCGTAATCCTGGCGTTTATGAATTGCCACTAGGTTTTTCTTTACGCAAATTGATTTACGAAGTTGGCGGTGGAATTCCGGGCGACAAAAAATTGAAAGCCGTTGTTCCGGGCGGACTCTCCGCAGCCATTTTAAGCCCAGAAGAAATTGATGTGGGGCTCGATTTTGACCAGCTACGTAATTTGAAAACCATGGCGGGCTCAGGTGGCGTGATTGTGTTTGATGAAACGACTGACATGGTTAAAGCTTTGATGGTAACCATGCGTTTTTATGCGCATGAATCTTGCGGTCAATGTTCGCCCTGCCGTGAAGGAACAGGTTGGATTTATCGTATCTTGAAGCGTATTACCGAAGGCAAAGGCCGCCTCGAAGATTTGAATAATATGGCTGATATTTGTGCCTACATGGGCGGAACAACGATTTGTGCTCTTGCGGATGGCGCTGCGATGCCATTACGTAGCTATCCACAAAAGTTTCGTTCAGAATTTGAGAATTACATTAAAAATAAAGAATTACAAAGGGCGTAAATTAGCCCAAAAGTTAAAGGTTCAAGTTTAAAACTACAGCCCAAAGCCCAGAATTGTTCGGACAGTTTTGGGTTTTAAGCTGCAGCTTTAACCCTTGAGCTTTAAGTTTTAACCTTTTATGAATAAAGAAACGCTTACAGAAGTAAAAAAAATGGTGAAGCTGACAGTCGACGGCAAGTCGGTGGAAGTCCCCGTGGGCACGCGTCTGATCGACGCTGCGCGGATGACGGAGCAAGACGTTCCTTACTATTGCTATCATCCCGGCCTTTCGGTTGCGGGAAATTGTCGCATGTGCCAAGTTGAAATCGAGGGCATGCCTAAGCTTCAAATCGCATGTCATTTGGAAGCGAAAGAAGGCATGGTTGTTCATACGGTCAACGATAAGGTTCTTAAAACGCGCCAACACACGCTCGAGTTTTTATTGATCAATCATCCAGTGGACTGTCCCGTATGTGATCAGGCGGGAGAATGCTGGCTTCAAGACTATTATATGAAGCATGGGCTTTATAACAGTCGTTTGAATGAAGATAAAGTCTCCAAGCCGAAAGCTGTTCCGATTGGCCCGAATGTCATGCTTGATAATGAGCGCTGCATTTTATGTTCACGTTGCGTTCGTTTTACGGATGAAATCACAAAAACGCGTGAACTCGGTATTGCGAATCGTGGCGATCATTCCGAAGTACAAGTTTTTCCCGGCAAACAACTCGATAATCCTTATTCCGGAAACGTCGTTGATATTTGTCCTGTGGGCGCGCTTACGGACCGTGACTTCCGTTTTAAAATTCGAGTTTGGTATTTAAAATCAGGTGATTCACTTTGCAATGGTTGTTCACGTGGTTGCAATATTCAAGTGCATTACAATCTTGATCGACCTCAACATGGCGCTGGCCGCGTGAAACGTCTCAAGCCGCGTTATAACCCCGAAGTAAATCAATGGTGGATATGCGATGAAGGCCGTTATGGTTATAAGTTTCACGATGAAAATCGTATTTTAGGTGCGCGTCGCAACCAATCGCAAGTTCTTGAAGCTGATGTGATTCGTGAGGTTGCAGTAAAATTAAAGTCCGGTAAAAAGACAGCCATATTTCTTTCACCACAAATGACGAATGAAGAGCTTTATCTTGCACGCAAACTTTTCCGTGATGAGCTCAAGCTTTCAAATCTTGTTTTGGTTTCGCCTAAAGCCGATGGCGTGGCGGATGACTTGCTACGAAAAGCGGATAAAAATCCGAATACCCACGGCGCTCAAAACTTAGGTTTTATTCGTGATACCGGTCTGCAAAGTGTTTTAGAGAAAACAGAGAAAGGTGAAATCGATAGCTGGGTTATTTTTGGCCAAGATGTTTTACATTCTTCAGCAAAAGCATTTTCAAAACTCAACTGGGCTCTTTTTATTGGCTCGAATGAAAATGAAACCTCGAAGCAATCTACTTATGTGATTCCGTCGACGACTTATGTTGAGAAGGACGGCACGTTTACTAACTTTGAAGGACGTGTTCAGTCTTTTGGAAAGATACTTGAGCCGGTAGGTGAA
>JANPAD010000141.1:0-8255 GCA_031429735.1 Bdellovibrio sp.
ATCATAACGATTGGCTTTATCAAAAAACTTTTTGCATTCATCTTGGCTGACGTTACGAATAATAAATGCCCGTACCGGAAACTGAAAACCCGATTTGTCTTCAGTCACTTTACCTAGAAACGGCAGTTGCAGGTTTGAAAAGAGCTTTAAATTAATTGTTGTTGAAGCGCCCGTCCACGGTTGACGATTGTCATTGAGCTTGTCGCCTGCGCTGATATTAAAACGGGTATCAATCTTGTCAAGTTCACCGATCAGCAAATTGGCACGCGACAATTCAAACCAACCCGAAGATCCGTCGCTGTTGGTCAGCAGGGGAAACCGCTCTATCAGGTACTGAAATTTTTTTTCAGCCTGGTCATGGGCCGCGGCTTCAGTCACGTTGGCAGACGCATAATTACGGGCGGTCGACCAGATAATATATTGTGAAATTTCAATTGTAGCTAAAGAGAAAGTAATCGCGAAGATAATAATTCCCACGCTGATTGTCATTGTAAAAGCGAATAAGAAATCTGCAATAATAAAACCCGAATTATTTTTTTTACGGCCTTTAATGCTTCTCATAGCGGCTTGTCGTCCGAACTAAGCGAACGCGAAATTGAATTAGGGTGACATTTGCCCAGTGTAACAGCGCTTTTGCCGGGTGCCGAACAGCCGGTGTCTTTCCAGGTACCGTAAGCAGTCATGGCCGCAACGCTATTGATTGGTTTTTTAACGAGTTTGGCTAAAAGTTTTTGATCTTTAACATATTTAGTTAAAGCGAGAAATGCGCCGACAAGCACCACCATAAGTAGAACAGATTCAATGGCCAGCTGGCCCTTGTTATTCTTTTTCAACCCACGGAACGCGTTTGTCATTGTCAGAAGCTCCAGTCGGATAAGGTTTAAAGCCGGTGCCCGTGGCGATTTGTGTTTCAACACGGGCGGCCAACTTGACTCCACCTTTTTGGAAGGCTTTTTTAGGCGCAGTCATCAGCGTACCCATGAAGGCAACACCGACGACTGTCATAAGGAGTACAAGTTCTAACGTCATAAATAATTGGTTACTATTCTGCGGTAACTTTATCCATTGAATCGCTCAGATTTTTTGTTTTATCTGTCATCATTCTTTTAATAGGATCTTTAAAAGCGATAACCAAACCAACAACCACAACTAAAAGTAGAATATACTCCGTCGCGCCTTGGCCTTTTTTATTGTTAATAAGATTTGCTCTCAAACGAGTGCGTAAATTTGATAGATATTTCATTGATGAACCCCTTTCGTTCTCAATGTACTTATCGTCTTTTTCAGAGAAAACTTAAGTTCATCTTAAAAAACAGTAGCCAGGTCCAGATCGTTTTAAATTGAGACATTCGTCACAAGCAGTAGTTATGTTAAATCTCGGATCATTTCCGATTCTCAGATACAGAAACTGATTAAATAGACTATAAACGGCCATTAAATTTGCAACTCCTAGCTTGATGATCGAAAAGCAGCAATTCTTTGAACTCATAAACTTACTAAACAAATCAAATAAGACCAAAAATGAGACAACCGAATTTATATTTTTTATAGAGAAAGATAAGCTCTATTTTGGACAAACCAGCAGGCAAAAATTGTTAATTGCAGTCTATGATAATTATAATGGTTGGAGTTTTGCAGGATACACAAAATTTTTTGAACTTGAATTATTTATAAGCGAAGTGTTGTTGAAAAAAACATCAAGCCACCCTGATATTGATAAAATAATAAAAGAATCACTTTTTCAAAAGAGCAACAAGTGAAGCGAACTGATCTTCAAGAGTTAATCGACTTTCTTGCCTAACTATTTTAAGACCAGGTTCGAATTGGATTATGTGTTCAAAAGTAAGGTTATATTTAAGTCTGATTGAATTATCGTGGTAAAATAGAATTTCTTCGCCGCGATCATTCAAGTACATAACGGCCAAAGGTAAGTTTTCTTGATATTTTTTTTGTCTCAATTCCGGAAGATCGTCGATATTATCAACAAATAGAATTTTAAAACTTTCAAAATCGCTAAATTCAAAAAAGATACTTGCCGATGAAATTGGGCGTACGAGTTCTTTAGCAGTCGTGATATTTTTCAAACTTCGCAAGTAGTCCATAGTGAGTTATCGGTAACTTTTTAAATTTTCGATAGCTTCAGATTGAGACAGCCCGACTTTTGACGTGTTTTCAGCACCTCGATTGTCGGCATCCTTGGCCCAAGCTATTCTGGCCTAAACGCAAAGTCGGCTAGTTCCGATAAGATGGTCATCAAGAGGGGTTTACAGCATGGTACCAAAGCAAGTTGTTATTTTTTACGTCGCCTGTGTCATCATGCTTTTTACTATGAATGTTCTTTTAGGCTGAGCCACTCTCAACTAATAGACGGCCTTGATTCGATTTCACTGCCGGATCGCTCATTTTGTAAATAAAACTATCAATGAAAAAATGCACGACGCTAAGGCTCATGCTAAATACGTAGCAAAAGTGATCAAAAAAACTTCCTTCAAACGGTTTATTGTAAAAGTATTGATTAACATTTTGCGCAAGAGAATTGACGGTAACTACCGAAAATAAAACGGCCAAGATCAAATAAATAAAAAAGTTTCTTTTAGTGCAAGTTAGTTTGGACTTCGAAAAGATCGTTTTTGTTACCATAAAATATTCAACGCCGTGTACGGCCGCCCTCAAAGCGACGGCGAGAGAGTTATAAAAAAACAGCAAAAATAAGAAAAACCGCGAATGGAATAATAACTTTAATTTAAAAAGTTCAATGTCGAACTTATAAATTTTAAAAAGTATCTGACCCAAGTAAATGAATAGAATCAGGCAAGAAATAGAAAAAATAGTAGTTGTTAGAATTTTGTTTTCCAATTTTAGAGCCATAAATACGATAACAGTCAGAAGCATCACCAAAGGTACAAGTCTTCGTTCGGCTGCCATAATTTTAGTGAGGACAATTTTGCCAGACTCTGGAATTTTAACAAATGAAGAGTAATGTGTTAGAGATAATCCGACACTTTGAGATAGTCCATGATGAACAATATATAAGTTGATCGCTATGCTAACTAATGCGCTTATTTGCATAATCGCAGAATTATTTGTTTGTGTAAAATTAACATAGCGTTGTAATGAAAAAAAAATGACCGCGAAAAAATAGAAACCAAGCCAAGTTTTTAAAATAGGGCGCCCGACGACGTGGCTCTTATCATGCATATAATTTTTAAATTCAGGCACAAAGAAAAGTAATGTAATGGTAAAAAAAACGTGAAGAGTATTCAAAAAAATAAATTCTGAAACGAAAAAAAGTGAAAAGTTAAAAGTAGCGGACAGATTGTTTTTCGGCTCAGGAATTAAAAAAATCAAAATAATAAACAATACAGGCAATAAAAGGTTAAGGATTTCAACTTTTTTGCTGAAGACGCTGTATTTTAAAAATTGATTTTTTTTATCCAAAAACTAATTTCTAAGTACGTAGATATCAGAGTAATTACGGCCAAGCTCTTCGGTGTCCATGCCGTAACCAACCACATAGCGGTCTTCAATTGTTTTTCCAATGTAGTCAGCGCGAATCGGTAATTCGCGGCGCGCCGGCTTATCAAGTAAAGTTACAATTTTCAAAGAGGCCGGTTTTGACGTCATCAAGCGATCACGTAAAAAGCTGAGCGTGCGGGCTGTATCGATCACTTCTTCAAGAATAATGACATCTTTACCGGTGATATTGATTGAAATATCTTTGGTCATGCTGATGGCGCCGCGTTTAGCTGTAGATTGAACATAAACAAAGTCTACCTGTTGCATCAAATTTACTTTTCTCATTAAATCTGCTGCAAAATGAATTGAACCGCGCAGCGGGCAAATGAAGATAATTTCTTTTCCTTCGTAGTCCGCTTCAATTTGCGAAGCTAATTTAGAAACAAGTTTTGCGATATCTTCTTTTGATAAAAATGAGGTCATTTCGTTTTTAATTTGCGCCATAAAATCTCTCTTACTTTTTAAGTTCTACATGTTCAGCGTTGTCACACCGGCGGTTTGGGCCATTTTCAGGTACCTTAAGGCATCCTGGTTTTTGGCGTCAAAACGAAGCACATTCTCCCATTGGTCGACGGCTTCGGCAATATGGTGTGAGTTATAAAGAATTAATCCGAGCTTCAGTCGGGGAGCACTGAGTCTTGGTTCGGCCGCTAGCAAAGCTTTCAGTTCGCGGATTGCTTTGTCTTTAAGGCCGGCCTGCAAGTAGCATTCGCTCAAGCGCAAGGTTAGATCGGCTTTTTCTGAGGCTAAAGAGATCGCTTTAATGTACTGCTCAGCGCTTTCTTCGAAACGGTGGTGTTCCAAATAAAGATCAGCCATTTCAGCATGCTTGTCTGAAAAAATTCGGTTCAAATCCGGAGCATTGACCGGTTTTTTAGCATCAAGCTGAGTTTGAGCTTTTTCGAAAACCTGGCGGGCCTCATCGTAACGGCCGATATCATTTAAAATAATTGAAAGTCCGATGGCGGCATCCGTGTAAGTCGGTTCCATTTCCAGAGCCCGCTTAAAAGTGTTAATCGCCTTGTTGAATTTGCCCTGATCATAATAAATCGTCGCTAACATTTGCAAAACTTCGGGGTTTCTTGAATTCAAAAGCAGCGGTTGATTCAGCATGGGTTCGGCAACGTCGTAATCGCCTTCGATAAATGCGGCCCGGGCTTCATCAATCAGATTTTGTGAAAAAGATTTCATTCAAGTCCTTTACGCTCAAGCTCTTTGGCCTCGGGCGAATCAGAAAATTTTGAAGTCAGCAAATCAGCATATTTTTTTTCTTTATCGGTATCGTTGGCCTTGTGCGCGCTCTTTGCTGCGCCCAACAGGCTTTTCGCGTCGTAGCCGAAGCCGCTGAATTTTCGGTAAGCGCTTTCATAGCGAAGCAGGGCTGAGTTGTAAATTTCTTGCTGGTAATAAAAATCAGCGATGTACAATTCTTTTTGCGTTAACATGACGTACGCTTTTTGTTTGTACTCTTCGGCTTGCGCACCGTACTCAGACTTCGGATATTTTTTTGTCACTTCAGTGAAAGCGTAAATAGCATCATTGGCTAAGCTCAAGTCACGGTCGATGGTATCCGGCAATTGTTGGTAGTAACTCATGCCGACGCGAAAAATGACGTAGTCTATTTTAGGGTGCTTTGGATGAAACTCGCGGAAGTTCTGATAGGTGACCTGTGATTCAACGTAATCTTCAGTCTTAAAATAAACGTCAGCAATGGCCAATTCAGATTCGGTCGCCAAAGCACTGTACGGAAATTTATTTTTAACATCGGTATAACGTTGAATAGCGATCTGGTAACGTTCGGACTTTTCGTAATCTTGCGCGATCTTAAAAGCACCTTCGGCTGTGTCGGCGGTTTTGGTGTCGCTGGAACAACCAAAAAAAGTACTCGTCATTATAAAAATAAATAATAATTTCAACATCTTAGTCATGATGGCTCGAGCCCTTTAATTGATAAAACTCCGAAGTCAGAATGAAGTCAAAGCGAAATCGAATTCAGTGTAAAAAAGCTTTATTTATTTTGCTCAAAAGATAGGCTTAGAAGTTCTATTTGAGTCTTCGAGATCCAGCCCGAAAATGCGCCGGCGTAGCGGACCTGATAAAACGAATCCTGCTCTGCTAAAACTTCAAGTTCAAGCCCGGCTTGTGCTTCAAAAATGACCGGTTTATTTTCACCAGGTACTGTTTGAATGGCCGCTTTGTCGGTTTTGACTAAACCGGTGATTTTTTCATGGCCGTTGTAAGCTAAAAAAGTAAAGGCCATCAAGAAAACCGCAAAAGCCGCTGTCAGATATGCTTTCCACCAAGACAGTTTTTCAAACACATCTTTTGCTTTGTTTTGTGTCGATTTAACCACGTTTTGCGCAACAAAAAACAAAAGTAAAAAAAGGCTCAGCGTGCTGGCAAAAAACCATAGGTCAATGGGTGTTTTTTCAAGAAAATGCTGAACACGGTCAAAATCCGAAATTTGATGGGGAAGGCTCGGAATCTGAAACTGAGTCGAAAAATGCTCAAAAGACTGCTTGGCCTGTGAGTTCGATGGATTCAGTTCAAATGCCTTCCGCGACCAAATATAAGCATTCAACAAATCTGACTTTTGGGCCGCGATAACCGCCATATTGTTATACACCACCGAAGCCTGCGCAGGACTAAGCGCATCAAGACCAAGGACTGTGATTTTATTATAAGCGACCATGGCTTCGTCCCACTTCTTTTGCTGCTGGAGCGAAAGGGCCTCACCAAAAAGGTCTGTGATATTCTGTGACGAAGAGTCTTGCGGCATAATGCCAAAGTCTACAAAAGTTCTCCGTAGATTGTCACGACATACTGGACCGATGTAATATAATGACACTCGAATATGACGAGAATTGAAAGGTTTTTTATGTTGTCTGTATTAAAACAAGCATTTGATAAATCACGTTTTTCTGATGAGACTCTTGTGGGCCGAAAAATTGAAAATGATCCTGTGATCGAAAGCCTAGTGCAGGATTTGGTTGATGAAGTTATGGTACAGAACAGTGCCATTTTCGGAGTGCAAAAAGCCCAACCTCATTTAATCGAAGCCGCTCAGAAAAAAGTCGATCTCATCGGGCAACTTCGTGGTCGCCCGTTGTACCACAACTACATCGGTACCGGCGCAGGTAACGGTCCGTTTGTTGAACTTGAAGACGGCAGCGTCAAACTTGATTTGATCAACGGCATCGGTATTCACATTATGGGTCATAGTCATCCGCGTGTTATGAAAGCGGCGGTTCGCGGCGCTCTTTCAGACATCATCATGCAGGGTAACCTGCAGCCGAATAATGACTATGTTCGGTTAACTGAAAAACTCGTGCAGATTGCCGGCCGCAAAAGCCGTTTAAAACACGCTTGGTTTTCAACTTGCGGCACCATGGCCAATGAAAATGCTTTAAAAATGGCGCGCCAAAAACATAACGGTGCTCGCTTTATTTTCGGAATGAAAAATGCTTTCGCCGGTCGTTCAACACTGATGGCGGAAGTCACAGATAATCCGGCGTATAAACAGGGTTTACCCGAATACAACGAAGTTTTGCGCATTCCGAATTACGACAAACGTGACCCACAAAGCACAGATAAAGCTTTGCGCGCAATGAAAGAACAATACGCAAAACATCCGAACGACGTCTCTTGTTTTGTTTTTGAACCGATGCTGGGAGAAGGCGGCTTTGTGCCGACGCCGCGCGAGTTCTTCTTGCCGCTTCTTGAATTCTGTAAGCAGAACAATATCGCAGTTTGGGCTGACGAGGTTCAAACTTTCGCGCGTACCGGAGAATTTTTTGCTTTCGAAACTCTGGAACTGGGTGACTACGTCGACATCGCCACCATTGCAAAAACCGTTCAACTAGGAGCCACTCTTTATACAAATGAATACAACCCGAAACCGGGTTTAATTGCCGGCACATTCTCGGGCGGTACATCTTCAATGTCAGCCGGTCTTGAAATTATTGAGATGCTTGAAGAAGGCTATCTGGGCCCCAATGGCCGTATTCAACAAATTCATGCACGTTTTGTTGAAGGCTTAAACCAACTGAATGCAACGACTTGTAGAAATCTTGTTCAGGACGCCGGCGGTTTAGGCCTGATGATTGCGTTCACACCCTTTGACGGTAAAAAAGAACAGATCGAAGCCTTGATTAAAAAATTCTTCGCCAACGGTTTGATCGGCTTCAGTTGCGGCAAAGATCCGGTTCGCATCCGCTTCTTGGTCCCGGCCATTATCACCGATCAACAAATCGACCTCGCCTTAGAATTAGTCGAAAAATCAATCCTAGAGGGAGTTTAGGCCTGAACTTCATAGAGGTGTGCAGAAAGCTAATTTCAATCGACACAAGCCCGAACGCTTCAACGGTCGAGCTTGTCGAATACCTTGCCGGTCTTGCGACCGACGAGGGGCTGCATGTTGAAATTATCCGCGAACTTTTTAACGGCGTGGCGCAAGCCAATATTATCGTTCGAGTTGAACCCTACAAACCCGGCGACACCGACTTTCTATTGCAGACACACCTCGACACTGTTGATCCCGATAATTTTTCACTCTGGAAAAAAAACGACTTCAATCCATTTGAAGCTGTTATTGAAGACGGTAAAATTTACGGTCTAGGTGCGGCTGAAGTGAAGCTTGATTTTTTATGTAAGCTGAACGTCCTCAAAAAAATGAAAAATAAAAAATTTGGCTCATTGAAGCCGGTCCTTATCGGCACTTTCGGTGAAGAAACCGGTAT
>JANPAD010000142.1:0-2183 GCA_031429735.1 Bdellovibrio sp.
CCAGCTTCATCGCTTTCGTGATTTGCTGAGTATTCTTCGTCGAATCGATTCGCATGCGTATGTCTTTTAGACTTGCCATCGCTGGTTATTCCTTTTGCCTTCTGTAACTAAGCTTGAAAAACTGCAGCGAATTCTTTTAAAGCCGCTGTTAATTCTTTTTTCAAATCATCCGAAACTTGTTTTTTCTCGTCGATTGTTTTCAAGATTCCAGAATATTTTTGTTTAAGAAACTGAACCATGTCTTTTTCGTATTTTCTAACGTCTGTATCTTGTAATAAATCCATGTAACCGTTAGAAGCTGCGAAAATAGCAACGATTTGTTCTTCAACTTTAACCGGTTGGTATTGACCTTGTTTCAACAACTCAACCAATTTACGACCGCGCGCTAATTGTTGTTGAGACGCTTTGTCTAAGTCAGATGCGAACGCAGCAAAAGCTTCAAGAGCACGGAACTGAGCTAGTTCAAGTTTGATTGAACCGGCAACCTGTTTCATACCTTTAATCTGAGCGGCACCGCCCACGCGAGAAACCGATTTACCAATAGATACCGCAGGGCGGACACCTTTGTAGAATAAATCTGATTCAAGGAAGATCTGGCCGTCAGTGATCGAGATCACGTTAGTTGGGATGTAAGCTGAAATATCGCCCGCTTGAGTTTCGATGATCGGAAGAGCCGTTAATGAACCGGCGCCTTTATCATCAGATACTTTAGCGGCTCGCTCTAACAAACGGCTGTGGAGATAAAATACGTCGCCCGGATAAGCTTCGCGTCCCGGAGGACGGCGAAGAAGCAATGACATTTGACGGTAAGCTTGCGCTTGTTTTGTTAAATCATCGTAGATGATGAGCGCATGGCGACCGGAATCGCGGAAGTATTCAGCCATTGCCGTACCCGAGTACGCAGCCAAGAACTGCATGGGAGCCGGATCAGAAGCACCGGTTGAAACGATCGTCGTGTACTCCAGCGCGCCCGCTTCACGTAATTTTTGAACAACCACAGAGACTGTAGATTGTTTTTGCCCGATGGCGACGTAGAAGCAATGAACGCCTTGGCCCTTTTGATTGATGATTGTATCAATCGCAATAGCCGTTTTACCGGTTTGACGGTCACCGATGATTAACTCACGTTGGCCGCGCCCGATCGGAATCAAAGCGTCGATTGCTTTCAAACCGGTTTGGAGAGGTTCGTGAACCGATTTGCGGTAAACGATACCCGGAGCTTTTAATTCAACTTGGCGAGAGTGCGGAGTAACGATTGGTCCTTTGCCGTCGATCGGCGCGCCCAAAGCATCAACAACGCGTCCCAGAAGCGCTTCGCCAACCGGAACAGAAACGATTTTTTTCGTTCTTTTAACGACGTCCCCTTCTTTAATATTACGGTCTTCACCGAAAATAACGATACCAACCTGAGCTGACTCTAAATTTAGAGCCATACCTTGAATGCCGTTTGGAAACTCAACAAGTTCTCCAGCCATTACGTTTTCTAAGCCATAAACGCGCGCAACACCGTCACCAACAGACAGTACGCTGCCCGTCTCGGCAACTTCTACGTTCTTGTTGTATTTAGAAATTTGTTCCTTAAGAATGCGGCCGATCTCGTCGGCTCTGATTTGCGCTTCCATCTATATACCTCTCTTTGAAATTTCTTCTTTTATTTTATTTAAATGATATTGAGCTGAATCGTCCAAAGTCCAGCCGCCGACAGTTACTTTATAACCCGAAATCAGCGAAGCATCTGTTTGAACACTTAGTTTTACTTTTTTATTTAATGTCTGTGACAACTTCGCTTCAACGTTTGCCTTGAATGTGTCGGCAACCGGCTGAGCGACATACAAAACACCCTCAGTTTCGCCCGATTTCGAACGAACTAAGCCTTGAAACATCTCGTTGATTTCGGCAACGAAAGCAACGCGGTCATTTCGAACCAAAGTAATAAGAAAGTTAAACAATTCCGGAGCACATTTACCTTCAAGCGCTGATTTAGCCACCATAACTTTGTTGTCCGGTGAGTTAAATGGGCTGTTAAAGAATGTTTGCGCATCGGCCTGCGCGAAAATTTGTGAAACAGCCTGCAGCTGTGGAGCTAAAATATCCGTCGCTTTTAATGTTTCACAAGCTTCAAACAAAGATTGGGCGTATTTTTGGACAATTGCGTCTGCGCTCATGCTTTCACCTGTTCCAGC
>JANPAD010000143.1:0-3080 GCA_031429735.1 Bdellovibrio sp.
ATTGGCCCAAAAAAAGGGGTCAGAGCAAGCCCAAAATGAGGCGCTGGTTGGATATGCTCTTTACCTAAAAGAATTTCCGAATTCGGTCAATGTCGGTGATATGCACTTTTTCTACGGCGAGATTCTCTACGACATAAAAAACTATAGCCGGGCCACGGACGAATACGAAACCGTTGTTAAAAAATTTAAGAAAAACAACTACTATAAAAAAGCTGTACAAAACTTAATTATCAGTGCTGAAAAAACCCTGCCTGCTGATGCTGATTTGCAAAAGAAAGTTGAAAACACAATCGAACCGCAGCGGTTAAATGCTGAAGTATTACGGTACATCGAAATTACGAACTGGTTCTTGGCGGCCAATCCGCGCAGCGATCGCGCCGCCGCACTTAAATTTAAAGTCGCGCGCCTTTACTACCTCACCAACAATTTTGACCAAGCGGAAAAGATGTTTAAAGAAATCGTAAAAAATCATCCTAAAACGTCATTCTCAGAGCACTCGGCCAATCTGCTACTTGACATCTATAACTTGAAAAAAGATTACGTGGGTCTGGAGAAAATGGGCGGTGAGCTTTTGAAAGATAAATCTATTGCCGACACCCAGCTCGGAAAAGACATTAAAAAAGTCGTTGAAAAAGCTAGCTTCTTACAGGCGCAGGCGCTTGAAACAAAGGGTCTGATTCTCGAATCGGCGTTGCAGTTTCAAGAGTTCTCTAATCAGAATCCGCAGTCGGATTTGGCGCCGCAGGCACTCCTCAATGCGGCGATTAATTTTGAAAAATCTTCGGAGCGTAGGCTAGCTATTGAGTGTCACGAAAAACTTCTGGCGGCCGACAGCCTGGCGGTGGATGAAATCAAAGCCCGGTCGAAAGTCATTCTGGCAAAGCTGTATCTGGATTCGCATCAGTTTGCTCAAGCCGGGGAGTTGTATACCGAACTTTGCCAGCTTGGCACCGCCGATGCGCAACAGAAGCAGAGCTACCTCTACAATGCTGCACTTATGAATGAAATTGAAGGGCGATACGAAACAGCGGCCCGGCTTTATGCGTCCTACAGCGAACGGCTTGAAAGTAAATCAGAAAGAGCTGACGTCTATTTCAAGTTGGCCGAAATCTATAAACGGATCGGGCAAAGAACATCGGCTATCAGTTTTTACAACAAATTTATTTCGGATACCGACAATGGAAAACTAACAGCGCAGGGTCTTTACAATATCTACGAGTTATCCGACGACAGAAGTGCAATAGCGCAAGCCGCAGTTACAAGTCAGATTCAGAAAATTTATGATCAAGCGGCCGAAACTGACAGGCCTGCGATGGCCGCCTATTTTGCGCGGCTGCGATTGGTGGACGCTCATAAAATGTTAACCAGACTGCAGGCTATGAAGATTTCTGATCGTCCGGCTCAGCAAAAGACCGATGTCGACCGGAAGCTAGAGGCGGTTAACCAGTTGAATACTAAGCTCAGTGAAATTATCCATTATGATTCGCCGGACGAAATTATTGAGTCTCTCTTTATTTTGGGTTCGGTTAACGATGAAATGGCTGAATCTTTAAAAAATGTTCCGCTTCCGGAAGGCTTGAATGAAGAAGAATCCAAGCAGTACAAGGCTGAATTAAATAAAATTATCGAACCTTTTTTACAGAAGGCAGCCGAAAGTTATAAGCTGGCCGTTGAAAGAGGAAAAAAGCTTGTTGTGTTAAACCTAAACTACCATCTAGCTTACTTACGGCTCAGTCAGCGTTACCCCGAGCAGTACTATGGAGCTCAAGAATTACGAATCAAAAAACTTTCCTTTGTTTACGCGGAGAAATAAAAATGAAAATTTATCTAACGTTACTTTTTTTAGTTGCGGCCGGCTGTGCAAGCAAGCCCCCGCAAATTGATTTATCTGGGGCTTTGTCGGCGTCGGATTATAATTTTGAACTAAAACCCGATCCTCCGACCAAGCTGAGTGTCATAGTCCAAAACGATTTTATCAGCGCTAAAGGTGAAGAGCTTCGGAGGCTTTCGACCGACTTACTTGTTAAAAATCCGACCAACGTCGAAGCGCTTAACGGCCTTGGAATTTATTATTTCAAAAGAGGTGTTTATGACACTTCAATGATGCTCTTAAACAAAGCCTTGGCAGCAGATCCAAAATCGGCGATGACGTTGAATAATCTGGCGATCATCTATATTAAGAAAGGCCTCATGCGAGACAGCCTTTTGGCTTTAGCAAAAGCCAATGAGATTCAGCCGAGTAACAAAGAAATAATTTTTAACTGGGCGGCACTCGAAGAACTCAACCGCAATTACGACCAAGTGATCAGTTTGTATCAAAAATCGAATTCAATGATTTTTTCCGGCGAAGTTGAAATGAATGCCTTTGCGGTCGCATTCGTAGCGCGTGGCCAATACGAAAAAGCCGAAGCCATTTACAAATCGGTGCTTGGTAAAAACCCGCAAAATGCAAAAACTTTGCTTAATCTGGCCTATCTGAAAATTGAAAAGCAGCAGGATGTTTTGACAGGAAGGCAACTTCTGCGCAAACTCAAGCAGGTCGATACCAGTTACGAATCGAACGAATTGGTTAAGCAGTTGGAAGAGAAAATCCAATTGCTTGTCAAAATTTAAACGTTAAATTTAAAAAATAAAATATCACCGTCTTTGACGATGTACTCTTTGCCCTCTGAACGGTACTTGCCGGCCTCTTTAACGGCGGCTTCTGACTTCAAAGAGAAAAGCTCTTCACAATGATAAGCTTCAGCTCTGATAAAACCTTTTTCAAAATCTGTATGAATGACGCCCGCAGCCTGCGGTGCTTTGAAACCGGCCTTAATGGTCCAAGCACGAACTTCTTGTTCACCCGCAGTGAAGTAAGTGGCCAAACCCAGAAGCGCATAGGCTTCGCGAATCAGGCGGTTAAGACCCGGTTCGGTCGCGCCAAGGCTTGCTAAAAATTCTTTGCGGTCTTCAAGAGGTAGCTGTGCAATTTCAGCTTCCATCGCCGAACAAATCATAATGGTCTTATTGTTTTCTTCGGCCGCACGTTTTTCAACCGTGCGAACCCAGTCATTTCCACCGGCTGCAAAATCTGTATC
>JANPAD010000144.1:0-2033 GCA_031429735.1 Bdellovibrio sp.
AAGATGGCAAGCCGACTTTACGACGACCGATTTCAATATCAAGTATTTTGCGACGGTGTCAGCTACAGTTGAGTCGCTATCGGTCAGTGGAACTTACGTTCAATACTCAAGCGGTTTTAGAAAGCTGACAGTGACATCTGCAGCGGGAACCAGCCCTCCTTCCCCTGGCGACCAAGCCTACGGGTTTGAAATTCCGGGGTTTGCATTTTTGTTGAAACCGATCGGATCGGATAGCGAACCGATTGTTATGTTGGATTCAGGATCTTGTCCAACCGGAGCAAGTTTTAATGCAAACTGGATTATTGCTAAATTTGACCCGGGCGCCAGCATGACGATAACTCAAGATAACTTCGGTTCAGCGGTGTTTAATACCTCGCTTGGTGTATCAAGCACAGCAGCCATTACTCAACGCGAACCAATTTCCGGCGGCATTATTGGAGTTAACAACGTCACGTTCGATTACACGACCTGTGCAAATGCAGTCTTGTCATTTTCTCCGGGCGCCAGCGAGACAGTCGATATGTTCTTTACCGCAAACGGCGGCGCTTTAGTTCATTCGTATAACGGCACAACTCACGACGGAATTATTTTTGCGGCACCTAAGCATACAGGCGACGTGACCCAAGCCGGTTTAGCCGGCACATATTCTGTTTTAGTTTTTGATGACTCGGCTATGTCGGGTAAGCTATTTCCGGCTAAGTTAGTTATTCCAGCAAGTGGCGCTGCAACAGCAAATCGAATCGACGATGTTTCAACAGATACGCCGACTTCAGACCCCGCTATTTCAATCGACAATATTGCGGCGATCGCCAGCACGAATGGGCTATTTACGGCGGCAATAGATCCGACCGGTCAAAATGGCCGTTTAAGCTGCACTCACTTTGTTCTTAATTCAAAAAAAGTCATATCATGTAATGGCTACGGAAGCGCCAGTGGTGGTCACGAACCGTTCTTTTTCTTAGCCCAAGAGAGATAAGTTAATTCAACATTCTAATTCGAAAAAAGCCGGTTAAACCGGCTTTTTTTTCGTCTTACTAAGCATAACCTTCTACGCCCTCTGTCCAAATCTTAGACGCCCAAACCTTGCCAAAATCATTTAAAGCAGATTTCAGTACGGTACGTTTATGGCACTTCAAGCTTGAAAAGACCCGATCGGAGCATGAAGTGAGAAGTTTATCAAAAACTGCAGTTATTAAATTAGTCGTGCTTTTTGCTATTTGCCTTCCCATCGCAGGGCATGCCCAAACTCAAATTGAAACCGACGCGGGAGTTGTGATGAACTGCATGAATGAGCAAGTCAGAAGACTTGAGCGCTCAGCCTTTCGTTTTGACGAACTAGCCGGTGAAGCCGACGCTGCACGTGAAAATATCGAAAATAATATTCTAGCCAACAGATGGGGAATTCAAAATTTGTACGGTTCGGTGAAGTCCACATTTCGCGATAGTGACTCACCCCAAAATCCGGAATCAGCTAGCACTTATGCCGGTCGCATTTCCAATTACAAACTGCGCGCGGCAGCTTTGCGCGCGATCGGCGACCGACTCTTGTCCATTGCAAGTGACGCACTACTTGCACAGGACCAAATGAAAAACTATTTGATAATGCTTTCAGAATACATCGAAAACACTTCGGGAATTTTGAATGATATGTCATTTAACGTGCGTTCGGCGCAGCAGAAGCTTGCACCGAACACGCCGCTGGTTCGCGAGATGGCGCAGTACCGTTTACGTGTAACGGTACCGGACTGCGCCTCATTGCTGTTTCAGTTCAGAAACAAATACAATTACTTAAACAAATAGTACTTAAATTATTTATTCACTTCAGTTAAGAAGTTTTGCATAGCCGCAAATGAACGTTTGTCGGCTTGTTCATTGTAAGCTGCACCGGCTTTAATATCGTTACCCACGTGCTTTTCAGTGAAGGCATGAACTGCGCCGCTGTATGCAACGAATTCGTAATTTACATTGCCGTCATTCAGGTCTTTTGTAAATTGAGCCACTTCAGCCGCAGATACATACGGATCAATAGCGCC
>JANPAD010000145.1:0-2197 GCA_031429735.1 Bdellovibrio sp.
CGGCACCTCCAACATCTATAATCTTCAGACGTTCAACAATGCCGGCGGCCTGATCGATATGCGCAACGGGGTCGCTAACAACGTCGTCAACCTCCGCGATTCCAACTACGTCGCCACGGGCAATGCGCGCCTGGGCATCGACGTGGTTGGAACCAGCGGGGTCCTGACCGCGGATCGTCTGGTCATCGGTGGCACCACCACTGGCACCACTACCGTCCTGACCAACGTCATCAACCCGGTTATCGATACCACCGGCGCGCTGATCGTTGACTCGACGCTCAACAACCTCACCGCTGGTCAATTTGTGCTGAGCGGGCCAACCAACTTTGGCCTAATTAACTACGGGATCCAGCTGCGCCGCGGCGATGCCTTTATCGTCTCAAATCTCGATGCGCGCGCTTACGACGTAACCTTCGTTGGCCGCCAGATGCGCGACCTGTGGTATGAATCGGCCGATGCCTACAACTCGTATGCCACCGCACGCAGGGTGAGCTTCGGACAGGAGCGCAGCCACCCGCTGGGCATCTGGGCGCAGCTCTATGGCGAACGGCAAACTACGGGTGACCGTAACCGCACTGCGACTGCCTTCGGTACTACATTCGCCGTGCAAGATCGCATTCGGACCGAGTTCCGCGGTGCCCAGGGCGGCCTCGATTTCGGTGCTGCCAACTTCGTCATCGGGATAACTGGCGGCTATGAGCGGGCACGGGCGACCAGCGATGCTGCCAGCATCATCACCACCGAAGGCTACAACTATGGTGCCTACGCCCAGTTTGGCATGACCACCGGGTTCTACGCTGGTGCTTTGGTCAAGCGCGATGATTACCGCACGCGGCTGACCAATGGCTCGTTCCAGAATGGGTTCGCCACCCCCCGTTCGCACAGCACCGGCGTTGAAGGCGAAATCGGCTTCCGGACCGGCGGCGTGGATAACATCAACTTCGATATCGGTGCGGGTGTTGCTTACGTTCGGTCGAACATGAGCGCGTTCAACTTCGGCAACATCAACTTTACGCAGGACAAGATGACTAGCGTTCGCGGACGGGTTCATGCTCGTGCGACCTTCGCTGGCCCAATCGCGCCGTTCATCGAAGCCCGCGGCTTCCATGAATTCCGCGACGAAAACGACTATGTGCTGCGCAGCGGCCTGAGCTCAACCACACTTGATGGCATTGGCAATGGCGGCAAGGGTACCTGGGTACGACTGGAAGCCGGCATCGGCGGCGGCACCAATGGCGGCCCGCTGATCAGCGCTTGGGCCAACGTCGGCGACACCACCGGTTACGGATTGCGCGCTGGCTTCCGCTTCTAAGCATCCGGGTTATTGGCAAATTACCGCGGGCGTCCGGGAAACCGGGCGCCCGTTTCGTTTCGAACATTGGGGTTACGTCACGATAACGCATCGAACCTCCCCCCAAAGAGCGGGCAGTCTTGGTTGGTGAGGGCTATCATCTCAAATGGCCGCTTCCGGCGTCACTTAAAGTCGAACTGAACGGCTGGAATCGAGGATCAGCATGATCAGGCTCACGAACAGGGGTTGGACCGTTGGGAGCATCACGAGGCGCATCAGGATTTGCGCTATCAACACGCCCAGTGCGACTATCAATTGGCGCGCGAACATCAGCGCCGCGACCGGCGTGAAGCGCGGCGTTGGCAATATCGGAACTACAGCTACTGGGGTTTCTGAGCCGCAGGAATCTAGCGACGAGCACCCACGAGGAGCAATCGTGGGGGTGCTTCTGCGCATGCTTCGTCGATATGATATCAGCCCCGGGCGGAACAGCCGATCAACGACCCGGAAGCAGCCAATTCGCTTACGAGCTGAGTGTGGAGCTAGCCCACTAGCGCAAGGGTAGACACGCCTCCGCGATTGCGGTCACGTGTCGCAGATCTGTGCCGCAGCAGCCGCCGAGCACGTTGATGTGTGGGAACCGCTGACGGAGTTCGCGATGGAGAGCCGCGAGCTCTGCTGGATCGCCCAGGTCGAGTTCGGTCATGGCATCGAGTTCGGCATGGCTACACCGTGATGCATTGGCGCGCACGCCCCGGATACGCTGGGTCCACTCGGCGCCGTCCTGAAGCGAGGCGGAAAAGTGCGTCGGATGCTTGTCGCCGACGGAAATGCCTTAAAACAGATCGGGCTTGGCCGAGAAGCCCATTTTCATCGCGGGCCAGCCGACAGCAGGAATCGCTCCGT
>JANPAD010000146.1:0-2508 GCA_031429735.1 Bdellovibrio sp.
TGCCAATGCCATGAATTTCCAAGCCCTTTCTTCTATATAGGTTTATACGACCAATGTAGCATTGCGGTTAGGTTTTGAATTATTTGCAGTTCGAGTATCCCGGTGTTGCGGGTAGTAGGCCAGCCCTCAGATCAAATACAGCGACCTCGCCATAATTGCGTTTCGATATTCGGTTATATTGTGGGCCCTTAATATTCGACCTATTTCGTTTTAGGCTCATTCATTGCATTTCAGTTTCCTATGGCAATCAGTTTGAAAAGCAGACCTCAATTGAAATTGAGTGCACTCCGGTATCTATGTATTTGACACTCGTAGCGGTTTTGATGCCGCTCAATGATTTGAAGAATCGGATCTACTCCCTGATGCCGCAAGACATGAACGTCGTCGGCGATGTTGAGCTATCGCCCCTTGCAATTGTCTTGGTTCCCGAAGGGTCTTCGCCGGTATTTGATCGTGCAAAGGTTAATGTCAGAACATACGATCCAAAGTCGGAAACTCTCAGGCAGGCGATTAAAAAAGAAATTGGCCGCGCTGGTGGATGGCAATTTGAGGCTACCGGTGGCACACCTGAAGACGCAGTGTACTTTGAAAACAAAAATATTAACTCGACTGATTTTTTTAAGCCTCTTTTAAGGTCTGTGCCTGCCGGGTTCCGCCTTCATGGGGAAACCAAAATGGGCACTTTTGATTATCAAATGCAGGTTGCCGTTGTGAATTTAAGACAAGGTCACGGATGGGCGAAAAATTCGCTAGAAGCACGTTTCGAAATCGTCAAGCTTGAGCGATTATTTAAGGCGGCGCAAGTTGAATTAAAAAAATTCAAGCTCTCTGCATCCGCTGAACAAGGCGTGCAAAGGAATATTAATCATATCGAAGATTTTTTGAATATTTTGCGTGCAGAGTTTTGGGCGCGCATAAAGTTACGTCGAACTCTCTATGATGTAGAAGATCTATCGCTGTTAGACGACCTCTTAAAACCTCGTGGTAACATTGATTTGATGAAAGAGTTTCTCACCAGAGAGTCGGCACGACTCAACAAAGTTTCTGATGTAGAAGGTGTCTACATTTCTGAATTGATTGAGCATGCGGCCTAATGGAAGGTAATCGAAATTATGCTTTCAGAACAGCCAGAACTTGTGACTAGGCTTTCGGGTCTACCGGCCATTCGTGCCTATTGGCAACTTGCCGTGCGCGAGCGATTGAACCGAACTCGATCTTCGGTGGTTCGTGGCGAGTTAAAAAGTGAACTCAGCCCCGATCAACAAGTGCTTCGAGATCTCAACGAAACACTGCGAAATTATCCGAACGAGCTCTATCGTCTTGGTTCAAGTTTTCTAAGGGCGTATCCAACGCCGGCGACTCGCGCACAGTTAAACGGAATTCCGGACTACGCTGAAACTCGCGAAGCAATTGGTCGAGCCTACAAGTTCAACTAAGCGGCCTGATAGAGCGAGATTTTTTAAAAAAGTAAGTATGGGCTGGTGATTACCGATCCTGCGAGCTTTGCTCCCAACGCAATCCGGCTCGTCATTGAAAACGGGCTGTTTGCGGCCAGTTCGTGTTCAAGTCATATTTCGACTTCGACTGAAGCATTTTTCCATGAGCGGAAAACGAGGGACTCTCATTCACCTTGGCGCGCAACCGATTGATCACCCTTATCCGTTGGCCATGACTGAGCTTCAGTATTTAAAATTCGCCTTATTCAGGGTTGAGTCCTGTATCTGGGTCTTTTGTAATGCAAAATGAATATCTCTGTGATGACTTGTCGATGACAAAGAGTGATGTTTTTAAAGTAATCTAAAAATAAAAGAGTTAGCTTTTCGTAACTAACCGGCAGCTTTGCTCTTTGCTTTATTCTTTTCTGCATAGGTCAGCAATACGTCGCGAATGAGCGTTTGGTAGCGCCCCTCGTAATGTTCATTGAGAGAAAGTTTTTTTAGGCTTTTAACCAGACTAAGCGGAAGTCGAATTGAAATATGAGCGGTTATGTTTTCATCTTCAAAATCACTGATCGGTACGTTAATAGAACCGGTTTTAGTTTTTTTAGCCATGTAATTCCTCCCAGCGCTCAAGTAGCAAGCTTCGATGTTCTTTAACAACTTTGATAATTCTATTTAAAGTCGCATGAGAAAATTCAGTTTCTTTATCTAAAACTTCTAAAGTCAGTAAATTGATCCGCACGGATGCTCCCATGCCTTCAATATGCACATGGGGTGGGCTATGATCATTTTCATTTATCTTGTAAACTAAGTATTTAGACGACAAAGCCTTAATTCTCGTCATAAAGAATACCATATATACAGTATATACAAAAGAGAATTTTTGAATTTATTTAAAAATAGGTTGAATTTAGCTTTATTGAGATCGCGCATAGGGTAGGGCATAGCAAAATTGAGGCTGGCCCTTGATCATTTTGGGGAGGTGGCGCTAGATAACTAATCCGCTGATCGGCCTGCCGGTCGTCTTAGATACTCGTCAATTCAGGCCATCCATTTTTCATTTTCGGTC
>JANPAD010000147.1:0-2010 GCA_031429735.1 Bdellovibrio sp.
GGTGTCATGATTTTCAGTAGCTCTGTAAAGCATGCTGAAGAAATCATGACTCACCTTCCGCCCAATGAGGCCCGACTGGTGATCGGCGACACCGACATGTCCGACCGCGATCAGATCATTAACGATTTTAAAGCTAAAAAATTTAAATATCTCGTGAATGTCTCCGTTCTAACAACGGGCTTTGATGCACCTCATGTTGATGTCATCGCGATTATGCGGCCAACCGAATCGAATAGCCTATACCAGCAGATTGTAGGCCGCGGACTTCGCCTTTCAGACGACAAAAAAGATTGTTACGTTCTCGATTACGCCGGCATGGGCCATGATATTTACGCGCCTGAAATCAGCGATAAGCGTCCGGCAAAAGATACCGTTGCAGTCATTGTACCTTGTCCGCAATGCGGTACAGATAACGATTTCTGGGGCCGCGTCGATGACGACGGAAACCTGCTTGAGCACTACGGCCGCACATGCCGAGCCGCCACCCAAGACCCGGACACCCTGAAAATTACTCCATGCGGTTATCGCTTCAGATTTAAAATTTGCCACGCCTGCGGCTGTGAAAACGACATTACGGCCCGCGATTGCGAAAAATGCAAAGCCGTGCTGATTGATGCCGATACAAAACTTAAACAAGCTCGACTTTCTAAAAACGCGCACGTCTTAACGCCGGATCGAATTACCTTTGAAGAACGCTTTGATAAAAATTCGAATCCTTATCTTGAAATACGGTATTATGATTTTGACGCCAAGTATGTCAGCGAAGCACATTTTTTTAACAACCCATCTTCAATTAAAAAATTTAATATTAATTTTTTGCGTTCGCATCTGAGACGCCCCGAGCTGGCGACAGATTTAGAAACACCCCAACAGGTCATCAGGTATCAGAAACTATTTAGACTTCCCTCTTTCGTGATCGCACGAAAACAAGATAAGTTCTGGAAAATAACCGAGAAAATCTTTGCCGAAGAGTTGTAACCAAGTACGGTTGTGGTAAGAAATAGGCATGGATTCTACAAAGAACGGCGACAAGAAAAAATTTATCTTTCCAATTAAAGTCAGCCATCGAGATATTGATTCACTTAAACACGTGAATAATGAAATTTATATTAAGTGGCTGATGGAAGCCGCCAATGCCCATTCAAGCGCTTTAGGTTACGGCATTGAAGTCTTTCTTAAAAATGATGAATGCTTTGTGGTGCGACGGCACGAAGTCGACTATTTAGCCCCGGCTTTTCTTGATGAAGATCTTATCGTTGAAACTTGGGTTGAAAATATGAAACTGAAGGCCTCGACCCGCGTTTACGAAATCAAGCGGGCCCGCGACCACAAAGTTCTTGTGACAGCTAAAACCATCTGGATTTACATTAAGCTTTCAACCGGCAAACCCACCGAAATTCCTGTACAAATCGTTCAAAGCTTTACTGCTTACATTCATGAAGGCTGATAGCTTCAAAGAAAGTCTCAACTTTGCCGGTCTCGGCTAAATTTTCTAAAACTAACGTGCCTTCAAAAAATTCTTCGTCCAAAAACTCACCTCTGAATGACCATCTAAAAAGTTCTGATTTTAATTATTCTTACTTTGGCACTGAATTCAAGACATGCCGACAGCAGGTTGAATGGCAACTGGATTTATTCCTTTTAAGACTATATTAAATTCTTATTATTCATTTTATTATTAGGTTAAAACCGTCGACTATAGACTTAAGGAGAGAACATGAACAACAAATGGAACCCCGAACAGTACAATAAGTTTAAAGGCCAAAGAGCTAAGCCATTTTACGACTTCAAAAGTCTGATCGAGCGTAAACCGATCAACCAAGCCCTTGATCTAGGTTGCGGTACAGGTGAGTTAACACGAATACTTTTTGATGATCTGAGGCCTGAAAAAATGCAAGGGCTCGACTCATCAGCCGAGATGCTCTTTGAATCCGAAAAATGGCTTCAGCGCTTTGCCTTCCTGGAATCGGCGGGCAAGTCCTGGTGGCCGGTGGCCGGCGCGGTCTACGT
>JANPAD010000148.1:0-3661 GCA_031429735.1 Bdellovibrio sp.
TGGTCTTTGGTTTTTTGAAAAATCCTATGCCAAGAAATAGTCATTTCATGCGAAGTGACCGAAAAACCTAGACCTTGAATTGTATTTTTGAAAACTATTTCTCGCCGCATTACAAAATGCGGCGTCTTAACAAAATCTGAACAATCAAAAAAAAATTTTAGATATCATGGTGTTACTGAACTGCGGCAACAACACTAAACAAAACTAGACCTTATCGGCTTTGACGAAGCTCACAAATAAAACTTAGATTGTGCTTCATCAAACAAACTCACCGATGAACGGTGAAAAATAAACGGCGCAAGCCAAGGAGTACATATGTACAATCAGTCAACAGTTCAAGGCCACGGTCAAATCCCAACTTCTTCTTACAATCCTGCTTGGGGCATGACTCACAACCCTTATTTCCCACAAGCTACTTTGGGCGCGATTCCTGCAATTTCTCAAGCTATCGCCGGTTACAATACAGCCGCAGGCCTTGGCATCGGTTCTGTTGAAACTTTACAAATGTTGTCTCGCATTGAAGCTCAATTATCTTTGGTAACTGAATTATTGCGCGTTTCTTCTTTGCAAGGCCGCAACTACAACGGCGTTCAAACAGCTGATGTTAATCCGATCCGTCTTCGTGAAAGCGATTCAGTTATTTACTGTGAACTTTTCTTATCTACTTTGTCTGTTGGCGATGTTGAAGTTGAAGTGAACGGTAACCGCGTTATTTGCCGCACATTGGTTCCGTTTGCACAGATCAACCGTTGGTATTCTGTATCAACGATGCCACGTGGTTTTGAATTCTTTCAATTACCAGATGGCCGTGTTGAACTTTCTTGGACTTGCCCTGTATCTTTTGTAGCAAAAGATATCGAAGCTTCTTTCCGTGAAGGCTTCTTGTGCATCAGCATTCCTAAAGCTCCTGTTGCAACAACAACTCAAAAAGTAAAAGTTGCAAAAGAATCTTCTGCTCGCGTTCAGTAATTAATTTTGTTATTCAGCAGCGTGGCCGTGCAGGGCCGCGCTTGCGACTTCGGTTAAATACTCTAAAGATTAAGGTTTCAAGCTTAAGGCGTAAACCGAATTACCGGCAAAACCTAAATGGTAACCTGTTCCCCAATAAAGAACGTCGTCCACAATTGATGGCGCCGAACCCACACTACCTTTTACACTTTTACTCCAAATAATTTCACCCGTCTGTGCATTCAACGCATAAAACTTTTGCGACATCGATCCGGCAAAAAGCATTTTATTATAATAAGTAATCGGCCCCATCGGTGCGGCAAAATAACCACGACCTAAATCGCTACCGAAAACAATGTGACTCAGTCCTTCACCTTTTAAAGGGTAAATATAATCTGGATCCGGGGTTTCCCAAAGGACTTCTCCGGTATCAACCGACAAAGCTCCCCAGTAACCGCTTCGAACCGTTAAACCTTTATATAATCCGACTGAAAGCGTGATTTCTTCGTGTTCCATGTTTGTGACTTGAAAATAGATTCGTTTTCCATCTGTGGCCGAGCCCCACTGGTGGCCGCCTAACTTTCCGCGCGGCCCGATTTGATGTAACCAAGCCACCGATCCATCTTCGGCATTTAAAGCCCAGAAGCGACCATTTTTTTGACCGGCCACAACAAGGTCACCTTGACCGGTTTGAATAAACATCGGCGCTTGTCCGAAATCGGCATCAATACCTTGCGGTTTAGGGCAAGCCTTATTCGGCGCAGGAAACGATGAAAAACTTGATCCGCAGCCGACATTCCAGGCGTCGTAGTACATGGTCTTACGTGTCCAAATGATTCGTCCGGTTTTAAAATCAAGTGCGACAATTGAATCAAACCGATTAGTGGCCACGTCCGTTTTCATACCGCAATCGAGAATTGCTTTGGCTTCAACGTAATCGGGCTGCGATTGCGCGTTCAGCATACATTGGCGCATTTCAGTGGTGGCTTGGTAGTTATTACCGGTGCCGATATAAATTCGTCCTCTTTTGACGTCGATCGGTGGAGAATTACCCCAAACCGGCGCACCGGCGTGTTCAAGACCCGGGTCGATCATTGGAGTTTTCCAAAGAATGCGACCAGTGGCTAAATCTAAACTGACAAGACTTCCTTTAAAAGTACAACAAGGGTATGACGCTTTTCTGATTGCCGGAATTTCAGATTCAATCGAAGACACACCTACAAATATTTGCTGACCGTAAACGATCGGCGACATCGTCGTGCGTGAAGCGAAATGCGAGTCTATGATTGTTCTCCACACCAGCTTGCCTGTATGGCGGTTGATGGCCATTAGCGAAGTGCCCGGAATATTTTTAAAGCTGGTCAGCGCTTTGACAATAAATTTTGTATTGTTCAAGCTATCGCCGATAATCAGCAAATCACCGGCAATGGCCGGGCTAGATCTTGAAAAATTTCTAACGCCTACCTTATTGTAGTCACTGATTTTGTTTGACCAGACTTTTTGGCCGGTTTTAGCATCAACCGCATATAAGCGGCCCGTTGAAAAAATTCCTAATAAATTGGCCTTGGCTATATCTGTAAAATAAATTAGCCCGTCTTTAACTGTGGGTGTGGCCACCACGCTGTTTTTGCTTTTAAATTCCCAAAGCACGTCCAATTTATTTACGTTTTCTAACGATAACTTTGGATTGGCCGGCGTTAAATTATGATGATTATGCAAGTCACCCGACCACTGCAGCCATTCGCCGGCTGTACACAATGAACTTAAAAATAAAACCCCTAATAATAATTTAATCATGTTTTGTCCTATAGAAACTTTTATACTGTGAGCCTGCCAATTTTGCTAAAAATTGGCGCGGCATAAGCCAAAGCAGCAATGGAATTAGAAACCCTGATCGAGCTGGCACAATATTAGATTTTGGATGACGAATAGACCGCACAATGCTTTTCGCCACGTAATTTGCGCTGACCAACATGGCTGAAGAGTTTTGATTGACTGATTCATCCATACCCGCTTGAACGACGAACGGCGTATTCACTCCGCCCGGGCTTACACAAACAACATTAATGTTTTGATCACGAACTTCTTCAGCGAAAGCCAAAGTAAAGTTCGTAACAAAGGCCTTAGACCCTGAGTACACCGCCATATGCGGTAAAGGTATTTCAGAAGCTAACGAAGAAACATTCACGATGGTGCCCCCGTGTTGCATGAGCGGTTGAGCTAGTCGACACAACTGCACGACGGCAAGACAGTTTACGTTGACGGTATTTTGGTCATCCGCTAATGAATTCAAGTCTACAGTTCCAAACTTTGCCAAACCGGCACAATTCACAAGTACGTCGACTCGAGAAATATTTAAAAAAATTTGATCAAGTGAATCTAAATTATTTAAATCAACGCATCTCAATGTGATGCTGATTTTCAGTTGGCTTAATTCGCCTGCCAATTTTTGAAGTTCGCTTTCTCTACGGCCCACGATGACGAGATCGTAACCGGCTTCAGCTAAAAGCTTACTGACTTCGCGCCCGATACCTGAAGAGGCTCCTGTCACAATGGCTAAACTCATCTTGTCGTTCTCTCTTCTTTGAAATGCGCCGTATAGATTACGCCGAATTTACTTTTTGAACGCTATTATCGCTCTAACCACTATTCATAGCAACGGATGTGCCATCAATTTATGATACTTGGCCAGCCAAAAGGCTCTCAAATCGAT
>JANPAD010000149.1:0-5134 GCA_031429735.1 Bdellovibrio sp.
TGAAGAAATTCAACAGCAGTACGATGAAGGTTTGATCACGGACGGCGAGCGGTACAATAAAGTTGTGGATATCTGGGCACAAACTTCTGATAAAGTTGCCAAAGAGATGATGGGTCAGATTGAAAAGCAAAAATTCATCGTGGATGGTAAAGAAATTACCGGTCCATCTTTCAATCCAATCTACGTCATGGCCGATTCAGGAGCCCGTGGTTCGTTCAATCAGTTGCGTCAGCTGGGTGGTATGCGTGGTCTGATGGCGAAACCATCAGGTGAAATCATCGAAACACCTATCACGGCGAACTTCCGTGAAGGTTTGACGGTACTTCAGTACTTCATTTCAACACATGGTGCGCGTAAAGGTTTGGCCGATACAGCATTGAAAACAGCCAACTCGGGTTACTTAACCCGTCGTTTAGTTGACGTGGCTCAAGACGTGGTTGTTTCTGAAATCGATTGCGGCGTTAAAGAAGGTCTCGATATCGTTCCGGTATACGAAGCCGGCGAAATCATTCAAGGCATCGGCGACCGTATTTTGGGTCGTACTCCATTGCATGACATCATTGACCCGACGAACAACGCGATCTTAGTAAAAGCCAATAACGAAATCGATGAATCTGCCGTTAAGAAAATTGACGACTTAGGCATCGAAAAAGTAACGATCCGTTCAGCTCTTATCTGTCAGGCATCTCGCGGTGTTTGCGTTAAGTGTTACGGCCGTGATTTAGCTCGCGGTGCGACTGTGAACTTAGGTGAAACAGTGGGTATTATTGCAGCTCAGTCAATCGGCGAACCGGGTACTCAGTTGACAATGAGGACTTTCCATTTAGGTGGTGCCGCATCTCGTTCAGTTGAACAATCTGTTCATACATCACGTTACGAAGGTAAATTAAAGCTCGTGAACGTTCAGTTCGTTAAAAATCGCGCCGGCAAATTAACTGTTATGAATCGTAACGGCCAAGGTCTTGTTATCGATGAAACAGGCCGCGAACGCGAAAATTTCAAACTGGTATACGGTACGATTCTTAATTTCGCTGAAGGCGAAAAAGTAACTAAAGGCGCAACAGTAGCTGAGTGGGATCCGTATTCGAATCCAATCATCTCTGAGGTTTCTGCTAAAGTTCAATTCCAAGACATCGTAGAAGGTGTGACTATGGTTGAACAAGTGGATCCGGTAACTGGTTTCGCGACTAAAGTTATTACCGAATCTAAATCATCTGATAACAAACCAACGTTATTGATGACTGACGAACAAGGAAAAGTTCTGAACCTTCCAGGTCGCGAAATTCCGGCTCGTTACATGATTCCGGTTGGCGCACAATTATTGGTTCTTGATGGTCAAGATCTTTCTGCCGGCGATGTGATTGCGAAAATGCATCGCGAGACTTCTAAAACAAAAGATATCACGGGCGGTCTTCCGCGTGTTGCTGAATTGTTCGAAGCTCGTAAACCTAAAGAAGCTGCGATCATCTCTGAAATCGATGGTTATGTGACTTTCGGTAAAGACGTTAAAGGTAAACAACGTGTGATCGTAACGCCTGAATTAGGCGAACAACGTGAATACTTGATTCCTAAAGGTAAGCACGTTGCAGTTCGTGAAGGTGAATTCGTTCGTGCCGGTGAGGCGCTGATGGACGGTCCTACGAATCCGCATGACGTATTGGCTGTATTGGGTGCGAATGCACTGTCAGCTTATATGGTGAATGAAGTTCAAGAGGTTTACCGATTACAAGGTGTGGGTATCAATGATAAACACGTCGAAGTTATCGTTCGTCAAATGTTACGTAAAGTTGAAGTGATCGAGCCGGGAGACACACGATTCTTGTCTGGTGAGCAAGCTGAACGTACGACCTTCCATACTGAAAACGATCGCGTGTTAAGAGAGGGCGGCCAAATCGCTACTTCTAAGGCGCTGTTGTTAGGTATCACGAAGGTTTCATTAAGTACGGAGAGCTGGATTTCAGCAGCTTCTTTCCAAGAAACTACGAAAGTACTGACTGAAGCTGCTATTAACTCTAAGACAGATCACTTACGCGGTCTGAAAGAGAATATCATCATGGGTCGTTTGATCCCTGCTGGTACGGGTCTGACGTCTTACAAACGCTGGAAAGTGGTTGTAACGGAAGACGAAGAAATGGAATCAGCAGCTCTGCCAATGGGTGGTTAGAGCTGTCTAAATAGTAAACATGGGGGTCATAAGTTATTAGACCTCCACAGTTTCGACAAAAAACTTGACGATACGTCGTGTTGTCGTTATTTTGGCGGACTGCTTAAGTATTCTCAGCGGAATACTTAATTTTGAAGAAAAAAGGGGATTAAGTGCCTACAATTAACCAGCTGATTAAGTCAGAGCGTAATGTTCAAAAGAACAAAACAAAATCGCCTGCTCTAGCGAAATGCCCGCAAAAACGCGGTGTTTGTACTCGTGTCTATACTACTACTCCTAAGAAGCCGAATTCAGCTTTACGTAAAGTAGCAAAAGTTCGTCTTTCTAACGGTTTTGAAGTGATCTCATACATTCCAGGTGTCGGTCATAATCTCCAAGAACATAGCGTAGTTATGATTCGTGGTGGTCGTGTGAAAGATTTACCAGGTGTGCGTTACCACATCATCCGCGGAACACTTGATTTACAAGGTGTAAATGGTCGTTTGAGAAGCCGTTCTAAATACGGTGCTAAAAAACCTAAAAAATAGTTGTTGAGGAATATAAGATATGTCACGTCGTAAACGCACATTTAAAAGAGAAATCATTCCAGATCCGGTTTTCAAAGACCTCGTTCTGGCAAAATTCATCAATAAAATCATGGAACGCGGTCAAAAGTCGACTGCGCAAAAATTATTTTACGCTGCTTTAAAAGAGCTTGAAGGAAAAGT
Organism: Bdellovibrio sp.; assembly: GCA_031429735.1. Taxonomy (GTDB): domain Bacteria; phylum Bdellovibrionota; class Bdellovibrionia; order Bdellovibrionales; family Bdellovibrionaceae; genus Pseudobdellovibrio. The sequence continues at coordinate 2,872 of JANPAD010000149.1, forward strand.
AGCGGGCGAAGAATCATTAGCCGTAATGAAAAAAGCCCTTGAAAACGTTAAGCCTTCTATCGAAGTTCGTTCACGTCGCGTGGGCGGAGCTACTTATCAAGTACCTGTTGATGTTCGTCCAACACGTCGTTTAGCTCTTGCTATGCGTTGGTTAGTTGAATATTCACGCGCACGCGGTGAAAAAAGTTTTGAAAAACGTCTAGCTGGCGAATTACTGGATGCTTATAACAACCGTGGTAATTCAATTAAGAAAAAAGAAGACGTCCACAAAATGGCTGAATCAAATAAGGCCTTTGCACACTACAACTGGTAGTTTGCTAAGTAATGTCAGCTCATATTGTTAAAACTGAAGCTGATTTGAAGTATACCCGTAATATCGGCATCATGGCTCACATTGATGCCGGTAAAACGACGACCACCGAACGCATTCTTTATTACACAGGTAAAAGTCATAAAATTGGTGAAGTTCATGATGGTGCAGCCACTATGGACTGGATGCCGCAAGAACAAGAGCGCGGCATTACCATTACCTCTGCAGCCACAACTGCTTTCTGGAAAAACTGCCGCTTTAATATTATCGATACACCCGGGCACGTTGACTTCACAATTGAAGTTGAACGTTCTCTACGTGTTCTCGATGGTGCAATTGCGGTATTTGATGCCGTGAATGGTGTAGAGCCCCAATCGGAAACGGTTTGGAGACAGGCCAATAAATATAAAGTTCCACGCATTTGTTTTATTAATAAAATGGACCGTGTCGGTGCTGACTTTGAAATGAGTGTAGGAACGATTCGTGAGAAGCTCCAAGCCTACCCTATTAAATTACAAATTCCTCTAGGTGCTGAAGACCAGTTTCAGGGAGTGGTCGATTTACTCACAAAAAAAGCCTACGTTTGGAAAGGTGCAGTTGACCATGACTTCTCAGAGGTGGAATTGCCATCCGACTACATAGAGCGAGTCGAAGTTGAGAGCGCGAATACAATTGAAAAAATCTGCGAACTCGATGACGCCTTAACTGAAAAATTTCTCAATGGCGAAACCCCGAATCTCGAGGAGCTCAAAAGCGCTCTGCGTAAAGCGACAATTGAGCTGCGCGCGTTTCCGGTTTTTTGTGGCGCGGCCTTTAAAAACAAAGGTGTGCAGCAAATTCTGGATGCCGTGATTGATTATCTACCGAGTCCTCTTGATAAAGGTACGACTGTCGGCATGAATCCGGTCAAGCAGGAATTAACCGTGGAATGTCACACAAAATTTGATGAACCGGCAGCGGCCATCGCTTTCAAATTGGCGAATGATCCGTTTGCAGGTTCACTTACGTATATCCGTGTTTATTCAGGTATCGTTAAATTAGGCGAACAATTATTTAATCCCCGTACTGAAAAAAAAGAACGCGTTCAAAAAATCGTAAAAATGCATGCAAACGCGCGCGAAGAAGTTGCTGAGCTCAAAGCCGGCGATATCGGTGCAATTATCGGTCTGAAGTTCACTTCGACCGGCGATACTTTGTGTGACACGCAACGTCTTGTTGCATTCGAGTCGATGATTTTTCCGGAGCCGGTTATTTCGGTTGTTGTCGAGGCTAAATCATCTGCAGATCAAGAAAAAATGATTGAAGGTTTGCAGCGGCTTGAAAAAGAAGACCCTTCTTGTCGCTTGCGCACGGATGTTGAAACCGGTCAGATTTTATTATCTGGCATGGGTGAGCTGCATCTGGACATTCTGGTCGACCGACTTTTGCGTGAGCATAAAGTTCAGGCGAACGTGGGTCGCCCACAAGTGGCTTACCGCGAAACTGTCGCAAGCCGAACATCAGTTGATTATACTTTCGAACGCCAGTTGGGGACTGAAGAAAAATTTGCCCAGGTGACAATTGAGATTGATCCGATTTCACCGAACGAGGGTGTGAAAATTTTATCCGCTGTTCAGCCTTCCAGAGAAATTCAGCCAAATTGGATCAAGGCGTGTGAAAACGGACTAAAAGAGGCGGCTGAGGTCGGACCTATCGCCAGTTATGCGATGGTCGGATTAAAAGTAAACATTAAATCAATTATCGGAAAACAGCAGATCACGGACGAGATTGCATGTAAAGCTGCCGGCTCATTAGCTTTCCGGGAAGCCATGAAAAAAGTTGAAGCGGTTTTATTAGAACCTATGTTTAAGGTCGAAGTGACTTGTCCTGACGAATTTATAGGCAATATTGTGGGTGATCTGAAGGACAAGGGTCTACAATATGGTGAGGATCCCAAGCCGGTGGCCAGTGCGG
>JANPAD010000150.1:0-2596 GCA_031429735.1 Bdellovibrio sp.
TAAAGTTAAAAAGCCGCTTTATGCAGGCAAGTGTTTTGCGACGGCTCAGTTTGAAAACACCTCAATCAAAATTGTGTTGATGCGTGCGAACCAATTGAATGTGGGTCCCGCCGATACAAGCAAGACCGCAACTATGACAGAACACTCATTTGCTCGACCAAGCCTCAGAACATTGGTCAAAGAAATCGTAAAAGGCACCTCTGAAAAACTCGATCTAACCGAAGCTAACATTATCGTTTCCGGAGGACGCGGCCTTAAGGAAGCGGGCAATTTTAAAATGCTAAATGACCTTGCGGCTGTTTTGGGCGCAACTGTTGGTGCTTCGCGAGCGGTTGTCGATGCGGGCTGGGTTGGTCACTCAATGCAGGTGGGCCAAACAGGAAAAACTGTAGCGCCAACACTTTACATTGCAGTCGGTATTTCCGGCGCAATCCAACATTTGGCGGGTATGAGCGGCAGTAAAGTGATCGTCGCCATCAACAATGATGCAAATGCGCCGATCTTTCAAAAAGCGACCTACGGTATTGTTGGAGACGCCTTTGAAATAATTCCGAAATTAACTGAAGAATTTAAAAAAGTCCTTCAACACTAGGCGTGCAGATCAATAAATGGCGAGCTGCTCTTTTAGGGTTTATAATTTGGGTCTTTTACAGACTCATTTCCATCACGTGGCGGGTTGAGCTGCACGAACCGGATAAGCTCAAAGAGCTCATGAAAGATAAAAAACCTTTTGTATTAGCCCACTTCCACGGCGATGAGTTCGCCATGCTCTTTTTGGTTCCCCGGTACAAGTTATCCACAATGATTTCAACAAGTAAAGATGGCGAGCTGGTCAACATAGTTTATCGTCTTTTGGGCGGAACATCCTCGCGTGGTTCATCAACACGGGGCGGCGTTTCCGCGCTCAAGGGTCTGATTGAACTAAGTAAAAAAGGCAATAGCTGCAACGTTTCTGTCGATGGTCCGAAGGGTCCGATACACGAAGTGAAGCCCGGAATTTTTGAGCTTTCACGTGTTTTAAAAACCGAAATTTTTGCCGGCGGTGTCTATTGTGAATCGGCTTGGCATTTTAAAAAATCGTGGAACCAAGCATTTTTTCCGAAGCCTTTCGCGCGCGTCGTGATTTACTGGTTGGGCCCTTATGGACCCATCACAAAAGACCAAGATCCTCGTTCACCGGAATTAGCAAAAACCCTACAAAATCAACTCTTTGCCGCGCGGCAACAGGCAGCCAATTTATTTGGCGTTAACTAAAGCTAACGGTTAGCATTTAGAGTAGACCGACAACAAAGGATTGCTCTTATGAAATGGATTTTCGTCTCTGCACTTTTAGTTTGCTCTGTTTTTGCCTTTGGCCAAACTTCTAAAGACTCTGCTGTCGTGGCAACCGTCGGAACAAAAAAAATTACCGTAGCTGATTTCAATAAGCGCTACAAAGAAGTCACAACCGAAGTCCTCATCAATCCGCCCTCAAAAGAAGTTTTCTTAGAAGAGCTGGTTCGCTACGAAATGGGTGTTCAAGAAGCCCGAAAGCGCGGATATGACAAAGATCCAATCGTTTTAGAACGCTTCAATCAAGAAATGTATAAAGCTCTCCTTGAAAAAGAAATCGGCCAAAAAGTTGAGGAAAGTGTCGTAACTGAAGCTGAAATGAAAGCTTGGTACACTAAAAATCCTCAAATCCGTTTGTCTGATATTTTGATCGAAGTTAAACCGGGCGCAAGCGTCGAGCAAAAAGCAGAGGCAAGAAAACGTGCCGGCGAAATTTTGGATGAAGTAAAAAAATCGAAACGTCCGTTTGAAGAGTTGGTTCGTTTGTACTCTGACGATATCACGACTAAAAACCTAGGCGGCGATATCGGTTGGCAAACACGTATTTCACTCGTTTCGAGCTACTACGAATCTGTTAACAAGTTGGCTGTCAGCGAAATTTCAAACTTAATTGAAACACCTTTCGGTTTTCATATCGTTAAACTAACAGGTCGTCGCAGCTATGACGAAGCCCCTAAACGCGAAATCCGCATGGCTGTTTTTGACGTAAAAAGAAAGTCTGTCTTCGACTCTTTCTTTGATAGAATAAAAAAACAGTACAAAATAAATGTTAATAGCAAACTTATCGAATAGGTTTTTAACCTGCGCAAACGTCCTTTTAGTTTTGGGTTTCGTTTCCCTTACGTCTTGTGATTATTTTTCAAGACGCATATTAACGAAACCTGTTGTCCAGGTTGAAAATTTGCGCATGACCACTCAGGATTTTTCAAAAGAATTGGCTCGGCGCCTAAAAGATTATGACGCTCTTTCCGCGAAAGATCCGAAGATTCTAACGGCGCAGCGTGATCAAATTATTAACGATTTTGTAATTTCAAGCGTAGTGGACCTCTGGTTTGTTGAAAAAAAACTCTCGATTAAGAAAGCCGATCTTGATATTGAAATTAAAAAAGTATCTGGTTCATACCCAAATGACTCTAGCTTTCGCGAGGCCTTGAATGATGGTGGTATTACTTTCAGCGAATGGTCTGAAAAAATGGAATCTTCACTAAAGAAAAAAATGCTTGTTTCTCAATTGCGTGAAGGGCTTCCTGCAGCGACTGAAGCC
>JANPAD010000151.1:0-9685 GCA_031429735.1 Bdellovibrio sp.
ACTGAAAATCTTGAAGACTTCGAATACGTCGGCCCAATGAACGACGCTTATTACTTCACGAAACATGACTATTCTGAAGAAACCAAAGAAACAACCGGCCTGTACAGTTTCAAACCTGACACGGGTCAGTTTAAATTAGAAAAAACGTTCAACGGCGTGATACGTGAATTCACTTTGCTTGAAAAAAAATACGCCTACTTCGAACAAGAAGGCTACAAACGAACGTTAAAACTTTACGACCCCGTAACTGAAAAATCGACCTCACTTAAAATACCCGAATACGCGACCGCCATGATCAGCGATAATTACGAAACGCCTGACCTTTACGACCTGTATTTCATGAGCGACCTGAACGACAAAGATGTCACATGGGACGGGCAGACGGACTCAGTCATTTTTGACGACGCCTTCAAGGCCGAACTGCTTGAGTCGCCCGATCTTTCGCTTGATGTGACTTTCCGTTATATTCCGAGTTTTGACGGCACGCCGGTGCCGGTGCGAATTGTTTCTAAAAAAGGCGCCGTGCTTCAAAATGTTCCGGTTTATATGGAAGCCTACGGTGGTTTTTCAAGTGAGGGTTATTTGTTTCCGTCGGCGTCGCCGCTGAATCAGGCCTTCGTCAAACGGGGCGGTGTCTACGTCGGCACGGGCATCCGCGGGGGTAACGAACTAGGCGAGGCTTGGCACTTAGCAGCCTTTGGTGCGAAAAAAATTAAAACCTACGAAGACTTGGCGGCTATTGCGAAGTCATTGATTGATGCGGGAGTTACGATCAAAGAAAAAGTCGTTATTTCGGGTTCTTCAAACGGCGGCCTGACCGTCGCGACGACGGGTCTGTTGTACCCGCAGTATTTCGGATTGGTCTTACCCATGAGCGGAGTTTTAGATTTGCTCGGGAAAGAAAAATTAGACTCTCGCTTCAATGACGGCTGGTCTTACGAGTACGGCGACTCCCGAAAACCCGATGTCGGCGCATTACTTTCGCGCATTTCACCGCTTGAGTTGATTGAACGCGCCGAAAATGGGCCGAAGTTTCTGATCTTAAACGGGCGTAACGACACGCGCGTTAATTCGGCGCATTCGTTTAAGTTTGCGAAAGCGGCTTCTGATTTAACCCGGGCCGGGCGTTCGCTTCAAGTTGAACTTATATCGCTCAATAACTCAGGCCACGCCTTCACACGAGGCGACAACGACTTCATCGGCGCCCGCGCCAAGCTTATTAAATGGTCGCGCATTTACGATGAACTCGGCCTTACGTTCTAGTGCTGACGGATCAGGCTTTTTTTTAAGCTTTGGCGTCGTAGCAGCGTCTTAACCTAACCCTAACAAGACTTAAGACCCAAACCTTGGCATTCTGCACTCACATAAAAACCGACCCATGGCCGCTAGGCCCTGACCAAGGAGAACTCATGAAATCAATCCTTACCCTCATCGCTTTCATCGCAGCCGCCGTGACTTTACTGCACGCGCACCCGGCCCACGCGCAAACCCTTATCAAAATTGACGGCTCAAGCACCGTCTACCCAATCACGGAAGCAATGGCTGAAGAATTTCAAACCCTGAAAAAAAACACCATCAAAGTAACCGCGGGCATTTCAGGCACGGGCGGCGGCTTTAAAAAATTCTGTCGCGGCGAAACGGATATTCAAGATGCTTCACGCCCGATCACAAAACAAGAAATGGCTGACTGTAAAGCGGCCGGCATTCAGTACTTTGAATTGCCAATTGCTTACGATGCAACTGTCGTCGCTGTTAATATCAAAAATTCGATGACCCAAATCACGGTCGCCGAACTGAAAAAAATCTGGGAGCCTTCAGCCACCAGCAAAATCAAAAAATGGAATCAAGTCAACGCCGCTTGGCCAGATGCTGACCTGAAGCTTTACGGTGCAGGTTCTGATTCTGGAACATTTGATTACTTCACTGAAGCGATCGTTGGAAAAGCTAAATCTTCACGTGGCGATTACACGGCTTCAGAAGACGACAACACCCTTGTGAAAGGTATTGCCGGCGACAAGGGGGCATTAGGTTATCTTCCAATGTCTTACTACATGGAAAACAAAAAAACTTTGAAAGCACTCGCTATCATCGGCGGCGAAGGCGCACCATCTAAAACGGCAGTTCTTCCGTCAAAAGAAACAGTTGAAAACGGAATGTATTTTCCGCTTTCACGCCCGCTGTTCATTTACGTGAGCGAAAAGTCAGCGAAACGCCCCGAAGTGGCCGAGTTCGTTAAATTCTATATCGCGAAAGCACCTGAAATGGTTCCGGCTGTTAAGTATGTCGCTTTACCGGCAAAAGCTTACCAAATGGCTTCTGAGCACTTTGCTAAGGGTAAATTAGGGACTGTGTTTGGTTCTGGAACCCATGTCGGTCTTAAAATTGAAGAGCTTATGAAAAAAGAAGCGACGTTCTAAGTCGTTTTTTGTATCCAAAGGCGGCGTAAGGTTTCTATCATGCCCTTATGTCGCAAAAAAATTTCTTAAGTCAAAAATCTCTACAAAAACTCTTCAGCCCTAAATGGATGAAGGGTTTTTTAATTTGTACGGCCTTTCTACTTTGGGGTGGCTGTCAAACGATGCCCGCGGGCTATAATCCGTCATTTGAAACTTTTGAAATTCGCAAGCTGACTGAAAGCGGTCTGGTTAACGTTGAAATCAAATTCAAAGACACGCAAATTTGGCCCGAGGTCGAATTTTATCCGGCCCAAGCTTTCAACTTTAACGTGAGCAAATTAAAAATCGGCATCATCGGCGACACCGGTTGCAGGCTGAAAGAAAGCTCCAGTAAAAAGAGTTATCAAAACTGTTCGAACGGTGAATGGCCCTACGCTGCGATCATCGACAAGCTTTCGCAAGAAACGTTCGATTTTGCCATTCACACCGGCGACTACCACTACCGCGAGCAATGCACAGACCCGCGCTTGTGTTCGGGCTACACCAAAAGTATCGGTTACACCTGGGCCGCCTGGTGGGATGACTTCTTTGGGCCGACACAAGCGTTGTTTAAAAAATCTCCGGTTTTGCTGGTACGCGGAAACCACGAAGACTGCCAGCGCGCTTATTCAGGCTGGAACATTCTTTCACCGCTGAACAAAGACTTTAAATCTCCGTGCGTGGCGGTCGAACCCTATCAATGGATCGATCTGGGCGATATCGTCTTTATTAACTTCGATGATTCGGCCTACGAAGACCGTAAGCCGCTTAAACCATCCGAGCAGCAAACCCACCAAGATGCGCTGGTGAATTTAGCCAAGCGTATTGATGAAACCAAGGGCCTAAAAGAAATTTGGTTTTTAGCGCACAAACCGGTTTACGCCTATGTCCCAAGTAAAACTGAACCCAATGTCGTCGACACCATTACGCCTAACCTGCAACAGTCGATGCAGGCTGCAGGCTTGCTGGACAAAATTGATTACATTTTATCAGGGCATATTCACAATCAGCAGTTGGTTTTAGATAATAAGAACTTAACGCAGATTATTGTAGGCCATTCGGGATCGGCCTTAGATCCGTTCGGTCGCAAAATTAAAGATGCCCAATTGATTTCAACCACCGACATCAAGGACCACTTCGGTTACGCCGTGTTTGAACGCCAAGGTTTTAAAAAATGGTTGTTTAAATTTAAAAACCAAGAAGGCCAATTAGACCTCAGCTGCAAAGTAAACAAAAAAGCCATCACTTGCACAGAACCCAAAGCGCCGAAGAAGTTAAAAATCTAAATTTGACGGCCAATACTCTGACAGTAATCCTGAATCTGCTGGGCCATTTGTACCGTAAACGCCCGTGTATTTACCGCACTCAGCGCCGTATGATCGGCCGCAGTTAAATCATTTAGCGCCAACCACCCAAGCCAAATGCGCGAAGCCTCGGCCGTGTCAGGCACCACTTGCGCTAAAAACGAATGCAGCGTCTGAAGCAAATGCAGCGGATGGGCATTCATATCTGAAATAATGTATTCAAAGCCTTCTTTGAATTTTTCAATCTGCATCAGCTTCTGCAGGTTGGCGTCGGGCAAAATATTTTTGGCAAATGTAAAAAAGCCCAGTTGGCCGTCGCGGTGTTCGGGGTGTCCGAAAAAATGATCAGCGTGAATTAAATCGTGTAACATAAAACCTAAATGGTCGCGGCCGGCGTACAAAACTTCGGGCCAAAGTTCGTAATCGTCATTGAAGGCGGCAATTCTTTTTTTCTGTAATTGCAATTCAAGTAATTCAGCCGGGGTGGCCACATCAGACCGAATCAAAAGCGGGTAGTCGCCACTGACCATCAGACATAAACTACGAAAGCACGATTCCGGCACGGCTTTGATGCGGTGAAGATTAATCAATTCGAAAATATTTAAGTCATCTGAAAGTTTTGAAGGCCACTTCACCGGAGTTTCAGCAAAAACTTCTTTTAAAGTCAGTGAATGTTGAAATGAATAAGAACTCAAAACCGGCGTGGCTATTGGCCCCGCGTACCAATCTAGCGGTCTGCGTAAACAACAAAGGGCAACAATCCATGCCTGCAACTTTTCCACATCGGAAAGAGGCATAAAGCGAGTTTTCCACAGCTTAAAAGTGTTTTGGTGATTGAGATAAAAATTCTTATCGCAAAACCGAATACGATAACGGTCTTTATTCTTTTTATGAATACTACTTAACATAAAGGTAATAATTAAGTGCTTGCAAACACTCCTTAGGTCAAGGTCAAATAGGGTTAAGTTCAGATAATAATTTTATAATGATTCATGGAGGGGTCTATATGAAAAAATTTATCGTTTTAATCGCAGGGTTATGCCTTACGGTTCAAGCATTCGCCACCGTCGGCATCTTAAAAAGCGACGAAGATTTCATCTATTCGAACTATTTTAAAATCCGCGTCGATCCGCGCGCTCAAACCATCGACCTTCTTAATTTTGAAAACATCGAAGAAACATTTCCGTTACCGGTTGAGCCGTACAAACGCGACGTTCACTTCGGTGGCTGGCTTCGCGATGACAGCCCTGATTCTTGCTTGAACACCCGTGCTAAAGTTTTAGTGCGCGACTCGGTTACGCCGGTCACTTTCACCGCTGATAAATGCACCGTTCAAACCGGTAAATGGGATGACCCCTACACGGCGCGACCGCACTTGAAAGCCGGCGACATTCAAATTGATCATGTCGTCGCTCTGAAAAACGCCTACATGACCGGTGCCCACGAATGGAACTTCGCCAAACGTTGCCTTTACGGTAATTACATGGGTAACAAGTTTCACCTGTTATCTGTCAACGGCCCTGAAAACCTGAAAAAGAGCGATCACTCTCCGCGCGACTACGTGCCACCCAATAAAAAGTTCGTATGTGAGTTCGTTAAAACCTGGCTGAACATCAAACTGATCTGGTCACTGCGCATTACGCCTAAAGAGGGCGAAGCGATTCAAAATATCGTCCAGAGCAATCACTGCAATCAAGCTGATTTCGTCGTCTCAATGCAGAGCCTGAACGAACAGCAGCGGTTTATGACGGACCATGCAGACTTGTGCGCCTCTGTAGGTCAACAACTCCAGAGTTTTTAATTATCTTGAGCGTGCGGTTAAATGGGAGTACGAAAGTCGTATGCCTGAACTCGCAGCCATCTATTCAGTCGGTGTTCTCTGTTCCTTTATCGCAACGGTTTTCTTTGCGGTAACTGAAATGAATTTTTACCGACGCAAAGATTACCAGGTTTTACAAAGCAATCTGAATCAAGTGGGCCAACGCTGGAGCCAACTTAGCGGCCGTATTGAATTGATCAGTGAATCAACCACTGATGAAGAAGAAAAACAAAAAGTTCAAACCACATTTATTTTGTTCGGATTCGCCGCGGTTATCTTAAGCTGGCTTGGGTTCATTTTTCTGATTTTGATCTGGGTTTCGATTAAAAAATTTCTGAATAAACGTCTTGAAGAAGCTCTTTTTAAAAGCGAATTAGCCACTCAACCGCTTAAATTAAACGAGGTTGAAGCGGAATGGGGCAAAATCAAGTCGTTAGGGTTTGACTGAGCTGTTTTTACAGCTCAGTCTTAAAGTCTATGAGACCGGCTTTACTGATTTTATTGTCGTTTAATCTTTTTTCATGTGCTTCGTATTTTAAGCGCCAAAGTTGTGAATCAACCAATTGGTTTGATTACGGCAAAAAAGTGGCCCTCGAGGGCCGCCGTTTAACCGGTGATCAGTTTATCGTTGAATGCCAAAAAGCAGACGCCGATATTTCCGCTTCAATCTTGGATCAAGGTTTTAAAGCCGGCATGCAGATTTACTGCACACCCGAAGGCATTTACAAAGTCGGACGCGAGGGAAACTTTTTTAACACCGAAATGTGTGAAGGCAACGGCTTGAACACTTTAAAATCTCGGCACGCGACAGGGGTGAATGAATACTGTCAAAAAGCGAACGGATATTCGGCGGGTACGGTCGGAAACCCCTACAACAAAATTTGCCCCGTAAGCCTTGAGCGCGATTTTTTGCCCGAGTTCAACCGCGGTCGCTTGAAATACCTTCAAACAATTATTTCGCAAAATCAAAATCAAATTCGTGACTACGAACAAAAGTCTTCTTCAGCGCAGTCGCAACTGGCTTACAAACGCGTGACCTTAAGCCAAATGCAATCGCGTGCGGCGCAAAGCACCGACAAAGACTGGGCCCAGCGCGCCAGTCAGTTGAATTCAGAAGTGAACACTTTAAGTTACGAAGTGCGCTCTTATCATTCAAAAATCGAAGACCTGAAAGCGAAAAACCGCGCCTATGAAATAGAAGCGGTCAGACTCGGACAATAAAAATTTAAATATTAAACCAGCTTAATGCCTTTTTCGTCGACGGTGATCAGTCTTTTTTTGTAAATAGCACCGAGTGCGATTTTAAATTTCTTTTTACTGACACCGAACATTTTGTAAATAACCTCAGCGTCGGTTTTGTCGGTGATCGCTAAAGTTCCGCCGGCATCTTCAAGGGCTTCAATAATTTTGAGACCTAAATCATCCGCACCCTTATTGCCGAATGGTTGCAACACCAAATCGACTTTTCCGTCGGGACGCACTTCTTTGACGTAGGCTTTTAAACTTTCGGCGTACTTGAGCGGTTGAAAAACTTCATTTTTGTAAAGCAGGCCAGCAAATTCTTGATTGATCAAAGCTTTAAAACCTAAATCGGTAAAAGCGTAAATTAAAATATCAACTTGCTGCCCCGGTGTCAGACCGGTGATTTCTTTTTTGGTAAATTTATCAAGTCGCATCGAAGAACATGGGCGTCCCTGTTTGTCTTCGTAAATGGCCACAAGAACTTGGTCGCCGATGCGCACGTCTTCGTATTCTTCTGAACGCGGCAAGAAAAGGTCTTTGTCTTGACCCTGATCCAGAAAGCAACCGATGTCGGTGGCGTCCACAACTTTAAGAATGGCAAATGGCGTTGGCATAGGGTTTTTTATAGAGTTTTTCGCACGAATTCAATCAATGCAGGTTTTGTGCTCAAAATCAGGGCAAAACAGCGTTTTTTAGAGGTTTGCGTCTTGAAGTTGCTGTCACTTGTTCTAAGCTGATTTTTCGCTCTCAGGACGGGTAGCGAAACCATTGATATCAATGGTGAAAAGAAGACCTTAAGGAGCTCGCCATGCCGGCCGCAAATTCAATATCTGTTCAACTTCCGCAACAACCAATTATCTGCCACAACCTCATGAATGGTGAGTGGGTCAAGGGCGAGGCCGGAACCATCGACGTCATTTCTCCGTACAACAATCTGAAGATCGGTGAAGTCTCTGTGCCGAGTGTTGCGCAAATCAATCAAGCCCTACAGCAAGCGAATGAAGCGCAAGTGGCGTGGGGACGAACTCCGGTCAAAGAGCGCAGTCAGATTTTATTTAATTTCAGAAATATTTTATTGCGTGACCTCGATCAAATTGCGCACTTGAAAGCTTCCGAGTGCGGTAAAACTTTTGCCGAAGGCCGCGCGGGGCTCATGAAGGGCATTGAGGTTTTAGAGTATGCGATTTCAATTCAGAATTTAGATTTGAACGGTAAAGTGGAAGTCTCTCGTGGTGTGACCTGTGAGTACCGCCGCGAAGCTTTGGGTGTGATCGCCAATATTACGCCGTTTAACTTCCCCGCGATGGTTCCGATGTGGACCATTCCGATTGCTTTAGCTTTGGGTAATGCTTACGTTTGGAAGCCATCTGATAAAACTCCTTTAACTTCTGGACGAATTGCGAACGCGCTGATTGAGGCGGGCTTACCTAAAGGTTTGTTCACAGTTATTCAAGGCGGAGCTGATTCGGTCAATTCGGTTATTGATCATCCGGCGGTGAAAGCCATTGGCTTTGTCGGTTCAACTAAAATTGCAAAAATGGTTTACACGCGCGGAACAGCTTTAGGTAAACGTGTGCTGGCCTTAGGCGGCGCAAAAAATCATATCGTGTTGTTGCCGGATGCGAATGCGGAATTGAGCGGTATCGGTATTTCAGATTCATTCACCGGCTGCGCTGGTCAACGTTGTATGGCGGCATCAGTTTTATTAGCTGTCGGCAATGTTGAACATCATATTCAAAAAATTATTCAACGTGCGGGTTCATTGAAACTCGGCACCGACATGGGTGCCTTAATTACCAAAGCGCAAAAAGAATTCTTAGTTGCAGCGATTGACCGAGCTGAAAAAGCCGGAGCAAAAATTCTTCTGGACGGCCGTAAAGCTGTGCCACCTGCTGGATACGAATCAGGCAACTGGCTTGGAGCCACAATCTTAGACCACGTTCAACCCGGCACCGAAGCCGCGACGGTTGAATTGTTCGGCCCGATCATCAGCATCGTCCACTGTCTTGATATTACGGAAGCGATGAAAATTGAAAACTCAAACGAGTATGGTAATGCGTGCAGCGTGTTTACATCGAGCGGGCCGCTCGCAGACCGTGTGGTACGCGAAGCTTCAACCGGCATGGTTGGCGTGAACATCGGCGTCCCCGTACCGCGTGAGCCGTTTGGTTTCGGCGGCACGAATCATTCGAAGTTCGGTCAAGGGGATATTACGGGAGTACACAGTCTTGATTTATGGTCGAACGTCAAAAAAATCACGACCAAGTGGGAAGTGCAATCTGACTCGACCTGGATGTCTTAATTTAAAAAAATAATTGAAAGTTAAAAAGGAATTTTATGTCTTCAAATGAACTGAACAAAGAACAACGCTCGCCTCATATTATTTTGGCGTCGCAATCGAACCTTAAATTTAAAGAATCTCCGACAATCAAGTGGGGAGCTGCTGACCCGATGGAGCGCGGCCCGGTTGTCGCTTCAAATACCGATCATAAAAATCGTAACGCCATTGGCAGCCATGCCGGCAGTTACGCCGTTTACCGTGCGCTTTCGGTCGCCAGCGGTAAGTTTCCACATATGCACAAACCGGATTTAAACAACACGCAGAGCCCGGTGAAAATTGGACCTTATCCGCAATGGAAAGATCCATTGAAAATGGTGACGGTTGACCCGTGGGGATTAGACCCGCAATTTAATTTTCAATCTTATTTCGAAAAAGGTTACGACATCCGTCCGACCATTTCAGTCACGCAAGCGCATTTGCAAATTCCGGAAGTGAACGACGCCATTGATAAAGGTCGTCTGAAAATTGACGGTGTGGTTGTGAAAGAAAACCGTGACGTGCGTGTTACAAAAGTAGCCATTGACCCGGTTTGGTATTTGCCGGG
>JANPAD010000152.1:0-1756 GCA_031429735.1 Bdellovibrio sp.
CCCAAATTCATTTTGGGCGAACCAATTTGAAAACACCGCCAACTTTCAACAACATTTCAAAACTACAGGTCCCGAAATCTGGGAGCAAACTGAAAAACGTATTGATGCTTTCGTTTCAGCCGCCGGTACCGGCGGCACCTTGGCCGGTGTTTCAAAATACCTCAAGTCACAAGATAAAAATGTGCATGTGTTATTGGTCGACCCGATGGGTTCGGGCCTAGATGCGTACGTCAAGACCGGCAAGCTGGTTTCGACCGGCTCTTCGATCACCGAAGGTATCGGCATTATGCGTCTGACAGCTAATTTTAAAGAGGCCGTGATTGATGACAGCGTACAAGTCGATGACCAGAAAATGATTTCGATGCTGTATCACCTAGCGAAACAAGATGGTCTGCTGGTGGGCACTTCTGCGGCTTTAAATGTCTATGCGGCTTTTGAATATGCTTTAAAAAACCGGAATTCCGGCAAAAGAATTGTGACCATTCTATGCGATTCAGCCAACCGCTATCAGTCTAAAATTTTTAATGATCAGTTTTTGAAAGAGAAGAATTTAAAACCCGAAGCTTTGTATTAAACTGTTTTACGAGCTTTGATTCTTTTCAATTCTGAATAAATCGAAAGATAGTTTTTAACGACGCGTTCAAAGTATTCATGTTCAGTCATTTGGGCGGAGACACGATTAAGTTTCGTTAAACCCATGTTGTAGGCCGTGATATACTTCATGCTTTTAGATTTCAACGCCAATTTTAAATATTGAAAGTAATAAGAACCGATCAGCAGATTGTATTCCGGGTCTTTTAAAGCATTCGCGCCGCGCCAAGCGATTTTATTTTTAAGGCAAACCCATTCAGCTGTTTCAGGGCGGATCTGCATGAGACCCACTTCGCCGACGCTGCCGATGGCAAATTGATTGAATGAACTTTCAGTTTTAATTATAGCCAATAGAAAGACCGGGTCATAAGAATGTTCGCGGCTGATTGTAAAAAGTGAGCTGGTGAATTGATCAGCATTTAATGTTTTATTACTTTTTTGAATATAGGCTGAGATATAGCGATTAAATTTTGGATCGCCATCAAATTCTTTGACCTTGTCTGTATCGTCACCGACGTTTTGCAAAATATTTTCAGCATGCATGTTACGAATCTGATCGTTCATCATGGCATCTTGATCAGTTAGTCTGTATTCACAGGCTTCAATCAAAAATATTTGCATCGTGAAAAAGATGAACAGGTTGATCTTTTTCAGGGTCGTCGAGTATCGATTTGGTTTGAACGTGTATGTTTCCATACAACCAGGTACTTCAAAGGTCGGACCAACTTAGGTCAAACCGATAAGTCCATGAAATCACTCAGTTCTCGGAGTGACACATTTTTAATCAGTCCTTAAACTCCCCTGAAACCGCGCCTTAAAACCCCACGCCCCTAAAACGCCAACCCCAACAAAATACGTCGCCGTCTCAGTTTGAAAACGCCTCAAACCAAGACGCAAGACCTAGGTTGCCGAGAAGACAGTATCATCATTTTTGATGTTTCGACGAATGACGAGCACATGTGAGTCGTCCGCAAATGTATTTTTTAGATAATGTAGCTTTCCTGAATTTGCCTCAAAGCAAATGAAATCTCCATCTGATAGCTCGACTTCATCAGGGCCTTCGACCGCCACGAGGCGGCCTTTAAATACACAAATAATTTCTTCGGTTTCAGTGTGAAAATGTGGCGCACTGGATCTTGAGCCGGGCGATATGATTTCATGTGAT